>JBLHSZ010000033.1:0-9923 GCA_047627095.1 Rickettsiales bacterium | reverse complement strand
AATTTAGGCAAGAAGAGTTGGAGCATCGAGATATTGGCTTGGAAAATCATGCTGAGGATTTATCAATCTACAAACCGCTTAGTTTTATCATTAAAAAAGCCAGTAAATTGGCAATTGCAATTTCAACAAAAATCTAATCAATGTCTGAATTATTAATCGAAATTTATAGTGAAGAAATCCCTGCTCGTATGCAACAAAAAGCACTGGGTGATTTCAAAAAAATTTTTATTGAACTTTTTAATAAGCAAAATATCAAATTTTCAGATGACGATCTCAAGACTTTCATCACACCAAGAAGACTGACTTTATTAGTTCAAAATTTAGATCCGCAGCAAACAGGAAAAGCAATCAATAGAATAGGCCCTAAAACTAGCGCTCCAGATCAAGCTATTCAAGGTTTTTTAAGATCAGTATCTTTAAAATCAGTGTCTGATTTGAAAATAATCAATCGTGATAACGGAGAATATTATTCTTTTGAGAGGTCAGAAACTCAAATCGACACAAAAGAAATAATCCAGAAAAACCTCAAATCTGCTTTACAAAAAATGGCAGGAACTTGGATAAAAACCATGGATTTGATTGATCAAAATAAGCAATCAAATTGGGTTCGTCCGATTCGTAATATTCTAGCAATTTTTGATGGTGAAATTTTGGATCTAGAATTTGCTAATCTCAAAGCCAATGACAAAACTTTTGGACATTTATTGGCTGGAAAAAAATCTTTACAGATCACTGATTTTGCTGATTATGAAAAGAAATTAGAAGATAATTGCGTGATATTGGATTGGGATCAAAGAAGAAAAACTATTGCTGATGATATTGCAAAAATTGACCAAAATTCAGCTCAAAAAAATTCCAAATTAATCGATGAAATTGCCGGACTAACAGAATATCCGCAAGTTTTGCTTGGATCGATTGAAGATCAATTCAATGCACTTCCGGAAGAAGTTTTGGAATTGGTGATAAAACTTCATCAAAAAGCAATTGTGTTAAAAAACAATCAATCGCTAAAATTTATTTTTGTCAGCAACGTCAAAGCCAGTGAAGAGGATACCAAGAAAATAATTTATGATAATGAGAAGGTGGTTAAAGCAAGACTTGCTGACGCTAAATTTTTCATTGAAGAAGATTTGAAAATTCCTTTCCAAGACAGAATTGAGCTTTTGAAAAATATCACTTTTCATAAAAAACTTGGTTCACTTTATTCAAAAATAAAAAGATTAGAAAACCTCAATAAATTCGTAGTTATTTGGGTTCCAAAGGCAAATCTATCAATGGCAGAAAAATTAGCAGATTTAGCAAAAAATGATTTGAGCACAAAAACTGTTGCGGAACTGCCTGAATTACAAGGAATTGTTGGCAGTTACTATGCCAGAAATCATGGTGAAGCAGAAGAAATTTGTCAGGCGATTAGTGAGCAATATCTGCCTATTGGACAAAATAGTTCATTACCACAAAGCCCACTTGGGATTGTTTTGGCAATATCAGACAAAATTGATACTATTTGTGGATTGTTTTTAGCCGGTGAAAAACCTAATGCCTCAAAAGATCCTTTTGCACTTCGAAGATCAGCTCTGGGAATAATTAAAATAATTTTTGAAAACGAACTATTCCTGCCACTAAAAATCATCATCCACAAAGCAATAAATAACTATCCAAATAAAGACCTAAAAACCATCTATCCAGATAAAGATGGTGGAGAGTTGAAAGAGGTCAAAAAAGAGATTTTGACCCAAGTTACTCAGTTCTTTATTGAAAGAAACAAAGCCTATCTAAAAGAACAATATGGCTTGAGAACCGATATCGTGAATCAAGTTTTTGATGAGTTTCTTCAAGATAAGCAAGATAAAAAATGTGATTTATTAGAAATTTCTAAAAAAGCGATTTTTATCAATAATTTCATTGGCGACAAATCTAATTTAAAAGTAATCGATCTTTATAAAAGAGCCGCCAATATTGTTGCGATTGAAAGCAAAAAAGACGGAAAAGATTATAGTGAGAAAGCTTCGTTAATTGCCCTAAAAACACTTCATGAAAAGAGCCTTTTTAAAAATGCTAGGATTGCCAGCAAACTGGTTAAAAAACATTTGAAACATAAAGATCACAATCAGGCAATGATTGCTCTAATGACCCTTGAAACCTCAATAAAAGAGTTTTTTGATAATGTTCAAATCAATTGTGATAATGACCATTTGAGAGCCAATAGATTGATGATTTTATCAAAAATAAAACATCTATTTGAAAAGGTTTTTGATTTCTCGAAGATCGAACTTTAGGCTATTCTGGAAGAAGTTTGTTTTTGACGACAAACATTTTGTTGCTGATTTTTTCACCAAATACAGCATCAACAAATTCAACTTGGGTCAACTCATCAAGATCATTTTTGACCTCCATTTTTACGAATTTCATGGGGTTTTGAGAAAAAATTAATCTAAAAATCCCAGCTTCTTTTTTATTTTTTTTCATAATTCCAACTTTAATATATTTTTCTGATTTTTCAAAATCAGTGATTTCAATATCTTTAGCGGAAAAAGAAAAATTCTTTCTAGTCAGAAATGATGCCGGTGTGCTGTTGGTGGTTAAAAAAGATGTTTCTTCTAATTCCACATCGGTATATGACAAAACACTGCCATTGGCGATTATTAGTAGTGGAGTGGGGTCGCCATATTCTACGCGCATTTTTCCGGGGCGAGATAGCAAGAATTCTCCTACGGAAATATCGCCATCGCTGGTTTTTTGAATAAAATTTGTTTTAAGAAACTTTATACTATTTAGATATTTTTCGACCTTAATGAGGTCACGTTTGTTTTTTGTAAAAATATCATCACTGGTTTTTGCTAGTGATTGATTAAGGTTTATTAAAATTAGTGAAATGGTGAGAATTATTTTTAACATAGTATTTTTACAAAGATTGAATTTATGATTGCCAGACACTACAGACAATAAAATAAATTTTGAAGTTGTTTTATCTTTTGAATTGTAATTTTTTCTTAAATGCAAATAATGGCCTCCTTTAAGAAATAATATTAAAATAACATCAAAATGACAGTTATCAGCGATTCTGACGAAAAAAAACCAGCTTTTATTAAGAAACCCGCATCTCCTTTTGCTTCAGACCCACACAATAAACGTAATGGTAAAAAAGGCAGCAAATCTAGCGCCGGAGGATCTTCAAACAATAAATTGAAATCTTCTGCTAACTTAGCAAAATTTAAAGGTAGTAGTGGTGGCGATAGGTAATTACAGCAATAAACTCGAAGAAATAGTTCTCTCGAAGCGTGATCTCAATGTTTCATTTGAATTTTTCCCTCCCAAAAGTGATGAGATGGAAGAAAAACTCTGGAAATCAATCAAAAATCTAGAAGCTTTAAATCCTAGTTTTGTTTCCGTGACATATGGGGCAGGGGGTTCTACCAGAGAGCGTACGCACAATACTATAAAAAATATTCTTCAGAACACCAACCTCAAACCAGCAACTCACCTCACTTGCGTTGGTGCTTCTAGAGCAGAAATTGAAGAAATAGCTAAAAATTATTGGCAAATGGGTGTTCGTCATATTGTTGCACTTCGCGGTGATATGCCAGCTTCAACTCCAAATTACCAACTTCGTGAAGATGGTTACAAATATGCCAATGAACTGGTCTATGGTTTGAAAAAAATTGCTGATTTTGAAATTTCAGTAGCGGGATATCCAGAAAAACATCCTGAGGCTTTGAATTTGGATGTTGATATTGATCATTTGAAACGAAAAGTTGATGCTGGCGCTAGTCGTATCATTACTCAATTCTTTTTTGATAGTGATGTCTATTTACGCTTTGTTGAAAAATGCCACAAAGCAGGAATTAATATCCCAATCGTTCCAGGAATTTTACCAGTCAGTAATGTCAAACAAGTAAAACATTTCTCTAAAATGTGCGGCGCAACAATTCCAGAATGGATGTCAGAAATTTTTGTTGGTTTGGATGAAAAAGAAGAAACTAGAAAATTGATGGCGGCAATTGTTGCGGTTGAGCAATGTCGAATCTTACACAAAGCAGGAGTTGATGATTTTCATTTCTACACCCTAAACCGCTCAGACCTAACCATGGCTATTTGCCATGTCTTGGGAGTTAGATAAGGAAATCCTAGATTTCTGTATTTTTTCTAATCTTATTCTATGCGTTTAAAAAAATTTTCCTTCCTAAAAGTTTATTTCAAGATTTATCTAGCTTCATTATCTATCTATATCAATATCTGTTTACGGCACAATAAGCATCTATAAAAGTTTTTAAGCAAAGAAAAATGCAGAATATTAGGCTGTATTGTTCTTTGCCCTTAACTGTTATGGTAATATTTTAAATTAGATGAATCAGTTTTAGGATCTTGGGCTCATCACCTAACTATTTTACGCAATATTTGTGCTCATCATTCTAGATTATGGAACAAAGAATTTATTAATATCCCAAAAATACCAAAAAATAAAACAAGGGAAATTGCCTCTGAATTTACTGTTGGATCAAGAAAAATATATAACACTCTCATCACATTGCTATATATGATGGACATTATTGCCCCTAATCATAGATGGTGCTCTAAGCTTTTAACTTTATTAGATAATAAAGATGTGGCTTTTCATCAGATGGGGTTTCCTGGTGATTGGCAAAATCGTAAGATTTGGCAAATGAAATAAGTTGGAACAAATTATCTAATGGGGGGGGGTGAAGTCCAATGGAACGGAAACCAACGCTAAGAAAAAAATATTTTTCTGAACCCTTGTTTTTAAAGGGTGTAGAAATTTTACTTGCAAGAAGATAGCGGAAAAAGATAATTTTTTAATAATTTATAGAGTCCTTAAAATAGCGGCTCTAGAATCCTTAGCGTACGTTTCCGTTCCATTGGACTTCAAACCCCCAAAAGGTTTCACGAATTTCTTTTATGGACGCCAAAGGGTCTGAATTGCCATTTTTAGGTTTAAAAGATGGGATTTGATATTATTGTATAACATAGCAAGACTGCTGTGGAGAGAGTGTTTTCCAAGATAATGGCCTCATACCTCCAACGACATAATCTGTTTGCTTTGCAGCATCTTTTATTATTTTTTTCTTAGTATCCTTTTCAAGAGCTTTATATTCTTCGTGCAGTTTTGTTGACTTCTCGGCTTCGCCAATTGGTAAATTTGATATTGAATATAACAGCTGGTTTTTTTTCGTCTCAGCTTCTTTTTCAGTAACTGCAGTCTCTGATGCGAAACCGGTTTTAGCCCATAGCTCTGATTTTTTTAAAACTTTGTATTCATTTTCTGGATTCTTCTCAAACAAAAAATCTTTTACGCCACGAGGAGGTGTTCTCATCATTTTATCAGCCTGCGCGCAAGCCTGTCTAATTATTTTTTTATTGCATATTTTTTTAACCACTTCTTCGCTATGAATCTGTTTTTGAACGCCAAGCCAAGAATCTGTTATTTTTCTATTTTTCAAAAGATGCTTATGAACTTCTCTAAATAGAATATTAAAAGCCTCCGCCTCGATACTATTTGGAATATTCAAATAACCCACAAAGTTAGCGATAACATCCATAACCATTAATTGTTTGGCCGCAGCAATTTTTTTCATAACATTTGTTTCTTGAGCAATTTTCACCCAAGCACCAATCATAGCAAAACCAGTAACAGGCTGATTAACACATCCAGAAGTATAAGTAGTTGCCATCTCTTCTATCCAACCTAAATGGCTAGGATTGCTCGCAACCATATCGAGCAAAATCTCAACCTCATTCGCAATTTCATCCACATCCCTATAGTCTTTGTTAAATTTATAGTATTTACTAAGTTCATCCATGTAGCGATTAAGCATCAAAATCGTGTTTGGTGCCTTGTTATTTGGGGTCTCTCCGTCCGGAATCTTTCTGTTAAATGCAAGCTCATTTAACCTTTTTTTAGCGGTAGTGACTCGCTCATTACGCCCGAAATGAATCGGCCAGTACAAAACAAAATCCCCGAAATCTACCCCCTTTATCTCCAAGATTTCTAATTGCTCTATGAGCTCTGGAGTAGGTTTGAGCCAAACTCCGCAAGATCTCAAATCAAGAGAAGTGGATATTTTCCTAAGAGCCTCATCGGTAATTTTTCCATCAGCACCAATATCTTCTGAAAAAAGCGTTGTCTTATCGGGCATATTGCTAAATATTTTTTGACCCAAAACAGGCTGTTCTGGGCTCTTGAAGATAGAAAGCGGGTTGGGTTACAAAAACTTGATAGATGCACTCACTTTATCTTAACCCATTGAGGTTCCTTGCGCTTGCGCATTTTCTTCCCGAAGAGCTGATTGTATTTTTGGGTGCGAACCGGGCTGACCAAGTGTTGAACTAGCTGCTGAAGTGGAAGCTGAAGTGGAAGCTGAAGTGGAAGCTGAAGTGGAAGCTGAAGTAAGAACTGAAGTAGATTCCTGACTAGGCGCCAAATTAATAATTTGTGATGGATCAAAGCCAGCTTTAACCTTATTTTCCAAAAAATTGACGTGATAGTCTCTAATTTGCTGACCCATCTTATTAGATTTCTCTTTGGTTAAATCTTCCAAATCTTTCCATTTTAACTCTGGATCCGCTCCTTCTTTTGACACTGGCTTTATTTTTACTTGAATTTTCTTATCGTTCGGACTCAGCCGCACATTTCCCTCTGCCATTTGGGTCATAAAATGAGTGACAAAGGCGCCGCAATGATGATTAACTTCTTCACCTTCTTCATAAGTCTGTATGTTGCTGGATGATCGTTCTATACCAGTTTTAAGATTTTCTTTAATAAATTCAGAAATGTATGTTGGGATGGGATAATTTTTTTCGGACGCCTCATTAACCATCGGATCAAAATAAACTGCTGAATAACTATTTATCTCTTTTATAATATGAATTCCTGTGAAGTGGTTATCGCCAAGATTCATGATAATTACAGCTTGGGATTTAGAGGTATCATTAGCAAAAGTCTTTATCTCAATTTGTACATCATTCTCTAAAAGGCTTATGACGGTACTTATGTAAGTCGTATTCTTAGGTAAGCTCTTCCTCATTAAATTATTAATGTAATCATCAGTATAATATTGATCTGTTGATATTCTTTTTATTTGGGCTCCGCTTTTATCCTCTCTATGCGGTAGGCACTCTTCTTCTTCTTCTTCTGCAGATTCCTCTCGCAACTCTTTTTCCGTGGATAATCTTTCTAGCAGTGAGCTTTCTGTTTTTTCTCTGATTGCTCTATATGCCAAATCACCGTCCGAATTATCTAGTTCTCCAATAGTTTTGGAGGTGGATTTTTGTTTGAAAGCAATAAGATCTTTCATCCGACTCAAAAGGGTGGGTTTTGTTTCTTTATCGGATAGTGTTTTTGCAAAAATACTATGAAGAGTGGCCTCTGTCAATTTATATTCTTCAGAATCGGTAATTCTATTATTACGAAATGGACAACTTGAATCGCGCTTATAAAAAGTAATCACCTCTAAAATTAAACCCTTAGAAATTGTCGTCAAATGTTCTTTTTTTAATAAAGCTCGTAAAGTGCAAATCTTTATTAGTTGCCCCTGATTTTTTGGTAGAGAATAACTATTGTCTGTTGAAAACATTTCTTTTTCTTCGGAAGAGTTTGTTATCGTCATTAGGGCTATCATTGCTTTATATTGTTCGATGATCCCTGCCTTGATACCTCCATCTAAATCCTTCTTAACTCCCATCCTATGCACCTTAAGGGTATTTATTTCTTTCTCTACTTCCTCTTTCACCGAATTATATTTCATAACATAATCATTAAGACATTTCTTGGTGATATTTCTAGACAATTTATAATAATCCGTTTCTAATATTTTTTTGATTTCATTTTTTTGTTCCTGTCGATGGCTTTGTGCTGCAAATACATCACTCAACCATTTCTTATCTGGATCACCACCGATCATAAATTTTAGTAGGCTTGTTTGCTTTTCTTGTTGCGACATAAATTCTGAATCAATAATTAATTCAAGGAATGTTTTATAATCTTCCTTTTGCTGACCCTGACTATTCTCAATTTGGAATAAATAATGTTTTACCAGGGCAGTTGTCACTTCTGATATATCTTCACCTTTTTTATTTTCTATGCTATTCATTACCATATTTAGCAACCGAGCACCCAAAGCATCTTGAAGTTCAGGTTTATTGATTGATGTTAAAAAATAACGCTGAGAGTTGATATCGTCAGAGTTCAATCGTTTAATAATATTAAATTCCCCTCCTTCTTCTGTTAAATTTAGCAACAGAAAGGCGCGATAATATTTTTTTCTCTCTCCAACGATTCCGGTTTGTGAAATTTGTTGCAAGACTGGACTCCAATTCTTAGGCCATATTTGAGAGAGATCTTGTCGCGGTAGTCTGTCCACCATATATTCTAGTGCGGATCTGGGAACATCTTGAGCAGAATTAATATATCCTAATACTAGGCACTCGGTTACTTCTGAATAATTTTGCGCCATTGCGGCATAATGCAATGCTGATAAAGTGTCTGGATTTTGTTCTTTCCTCCACGAGCCACGACCTAATTTGTCAAGATTATTTCCTGCAATAGCTGCTATAATAGGAGATTCACTGTAAGGTTCTTGCCCTTGTGCAATTAATGTTGTAGCATGAATCCTAATATCTTTAACCTCTAAATCTTTATTTATTAAGAAATATAAAATTAATGCTTCAGCCAGAGGATATAATTCTTTTTCTAATGCTTTTTTTATGCGAGAATTATGTTTATATTTGCGCACCCCCTCTAATTCGTCTTGTCTAACATCAGAACTAGATGATTCATCTCGCTTAAATTGATCTGATAATGATAAAGCTTCATTGCGTTTAGCAATCTCCTGATTATCCTTATTCATCAATCCAATATCATAAAAAGACTGCAGAGAGATAGAGTCTTTCATTTCTAAATAATGAAACCCAAGAGCTGTGGTAACGTTTTGAAAATATTGAAATGACTTTATATTTCCAATTGTCTGCGCATAAACTTTCGGATCAAGATATCTGAGAACTTGATGCTCCAGTGCACGGATGACATCCCTTCCCCCCTGTTCTGAAATAGTTAATATGCCATGTACTTTTAAAGACTTTTTTTCATAAAGAGCTCTAATTATATCACTTTTTCCTTCTGGATCAGCAGCCAAAGCCCCTGCTGTCACACGCAAAGTAGGAGCTGTGAGATGTTTGTACATAAGAGACATCGTGTCATCATCTTGACTCTTGGTAATTTTGACTCCCGCCAAGATCAACTGCTTTGCAATGTTATCTTTATTCGACATTATTGCATATTTCAAAGCCTCTTCCCCACCATCATTAACCTGAGTGCTAAGCGAGCGAATCTTTTTTTGGTCACCAGCCAAAACCGCCCAAGATAAAGATTGAGAATATGGAATTTGCTGGAACATAGTCTGAATATATCCCAAATGCACCATATCAAACACCCCCTCTTTTAAAGCCATTAAAATTAATTCTGCCGTTTTTTTATAACTTTTCTTTTTAAAAAATATATCTAGATCCTCATTAAGTTGCTTTTCAATATCAGGCTTCAGATTATCAACTGCTTTCTGTATAATATCTTTTTGAGGTATTCTTCTATCTAGTTGTGATTTAAGTGTCGTAATATCTTCATGAATCGGCGGATTAGATCCTGGATTAGTTGTTTTAAGAATCTTTTGGTGATGAATCTTTCCCTCCAGATTCTTTATAAACCGAACTGCTTCTGCCAATTCTTCTTTATTGGCGTTTAATATTTCTATATTTTCAGTTAGTGAATTTTTGGATTTAGTCTTCGCAGCTGATGATTTAGTTCCCATATTAATTCTGTAATTAAGTTAATAATGAATAATGACTCTTTTTAAAAATGAATGGGTAAATTTATTTACTACACCAAAAGCAACACATCACGACGCTCCTCATCGCGA
>JBLHSZ010000032.1:0-9938 GCA_047627095.1 Rickettsiales bacterium | reverse complement strand
TGAAGTGATTGCAGCCGTTAGAGTTGTTTTTCCATGATCAACGTGACCGATTGTTCCGATGTTGACATGTGGTTTGGCGCGAGAGAATTTTTCTTTTGACATTGTTAAATGAATTTAACGTTAATATAAAATTTACCTGAACTTAAGTTCACTTGCTAGCAAGTGGCTTTTTAATAGTTTTAAACTATTTTGTATTATGAACAATTTTTTTAGAAATCTTTTATTTGTGAACTAAATTTTAGTTCCAAATGAAGACCAATTAAAACTTCCGAAGAAGGTTTGTAATAAAGGATAAATCCTCTACAAAGCCGAATCAGGCCAAAAAGAGCGCTGCATTATTCATGAGTAATAAATAAAAAGCAATAACTTTTTTAATAAAATTTGATATTTATTGAATTTTATTAATTATGCTTTTTTTGCACGAATTTCATCAGCCACTGCAGTTGGAACTTGTTGGTAAGCTTCAAATTCCATTGCGTATTGAGCACGTCCTTGTGACAAAGAACGCAAGCTATTTACATAACCGAACATTGAAGCAAGAGGAACTTTGGCAGTAATTACCTGAACATTGTCTCTAGCCTCCAAATTGCCTATCTGACCCCTTCTACTATTAATATCACCGATTACATCACCCATATATTCTTCTGGGGTAACAACTTCAACTTTCATTACTGGCTCCAGAAGAACTGGACCAGCTGTTTCCATAGCTTCTCTAAATGCGCTACGAGCAGCTATTTCAAATGCTAAAACACTAGAATCAACATCATGATAAGCTCCATCAAGCAATCTACATTTTAGTCTAACTACTGGGTAACCAGCTAAGAAACCAGTCGACTTAGCAGACACTAGTCCTTTCTCAACACCAGGTATGTATTCTTTAGGAACTCTTCCGCCAGTGATTTTACTTTCAAAAACATAATCTTCTTCTCCATCAGCTGGAAGTGGTTCAAAAGTTATTTTAACTTTAGCAAATTGACCAGAACCGCCAGATTGTTTTTTATGAGTATAATCAATTTCAACTTTTTTGGTAATAGTCTCTCTATAAGCTACTTTTGGCTGACCAATATTTGCATCAACTTTAAATTCTCTTTTCATTCTATCAATAATGATCTCAAGGTGAAGCTCTCCCATTCCTTTAAGGATGGTTTGTCCAGACTCTTGATCACTTTCAATTCGTAATGATGGATCTTCTGAAGCAAGTCTTGACAAGGCAAGACCCATTTTTTCTTGATCTGCAGTTGATTTTGGCTCAACTGAAACCTCAATTACTGGATCTGGGAAAACCATTCTTTCCAAAACTATTTTGTTAGTGCTGTCAGCTAGAGTATCGCCGGTTGTAGTGTTTTTCAATCCTGCTAGAGCGACGATATCACCAGCATAAGCCATTTTTACATCTTCTCTGTTATTTGCGTGCATCAATAGAATTCTACCAACTCTTTCTTTCGTACCTTTAATGGTGTTATTAAGTCCCATACCAGCTTCCATAACTCCAGAGTAGATTCTAACGAATGTTAAAGATCCTACAAAGGGGTCGGTCATGATTTTGAAGGCAAGACCAGAAAATTTCTTATCATCACAAGTGATTGTGATTGGCTCATCGGTATCTAGAGTTTTGCCATCAATGGACCCAATGTCTTGTGGACTTGGTAAGTAATCGACAACAGCGTCAAGGAAAGTTTGCACACCTTTGTTTTTAAAAGCAGTTCCATTCAAAACAGGAACAAAAGAAGAGTTTACAGTTCCTTTTCTGATACAGCTCTGCAATTCTTCAAAAGTTATTTCTTCACCGCTAAGATATTTTTCCATCAAGTCATCATCTTGCTCAACAGCTGTTTCTAACATCTCAAGACGATATTCATCAGCTTTAGCTTTTAAATCAGCTGGAATTTCTTCGTAAGTAAAATCAGCTCCCATTGTTGGATCTTTCCAAACCACTGCTTTCATCCTTACTAGATCAATTAAACCTTCATAATCTTCACCTTCCCCGATTGGAAGCTGAATAACTAGTGGCTTTGCGGCAAGTCTAGATTTCATCATTTCTACACAACGGTAGAAGTTAGCTCCAGTTCTGTCCATTTTGTTGACAAAACACATTCTTGGAACTTTGTATTTGTTAGCCTGTCTCCATACGGTTTCTGATTGAGGCTCAACACCAGCAACGGCATCAAATACTGCAACAGCTCCATCTAGAACTCTTAATGATCTTTCTACTTCAATTGTGAAATCAACGTGACCTGGGGTATCAATGATATTGATTCTATGGTCCTTCCAAAAACAAGTGGTAGCAGCAGAAGTGATTGTAATTCCTCTTTCTTGCTCTTGTTCCATCCAATCCATTGTAGCGTCACCATCATGAACTTCTCCAATTTTATGAGATTTTCCTGTGTAGAATAAGACTCTTTCAGTTGTAGTGGTTTTACCAGCATCAATGTGAGCCATGATACCAATATTACGATAATTCTCAATTGCAATTTCGCGTGCCATAGTTTTGGATAGTTATGAATTATAAATTATGATCCTTTGGAGGTGGTGGATTGTTGTTTGTGGACTATGAACGAATCACATGCCCACAAAAACAATCATTAGGATTTACCAGCGGTAGTGAGCAAATGCTTTGTTTGCTTCAGCCATTTTGAATACTTCTTCTCTTTTTTTGACTGCCCAACCTTTATTTTCAATTGCTTCAGTAAAAGCAAAAACGATCTTATCAGCAAGATTTCTTCCTGAAGATTTTTGAATAGCAGTTTTTAGCCATTTAAGAGCAAGTGCAGTTCCTCTGCGCTCAGAAACTTCGACTGGAATTTGGTAAGTAGCGCCACCAATTCTTCTTGATCTGACTTCAACTCTTGGAGTTACGTTGTCTAGTACTTGGTTGAAAGTATCTAATGGATTAGTTTTTAATTTTTTCTCAACAGTATCGAATGCTTCGTAGATTGATCTTTCGACTACAGATTTTTTACCATCCTCCATCAAACGGTTAACTAACTTAGTGATAATTACTTGACCAAACTTAGCATCAGGAATGATTTTTCTCTTAGGGGCTGCTCTTCTTCTCATTTTGTTTTAGTAGTTAGTGTTTAGTAGATATTTATTCGGTAGATTAAATACGGCTATTTAGGTTTAGAAGCGCCATATTTAGAACGAGATTGCTTACGATTCTTAACACCTTGGGTATCTAAAGATCCTCTTACGATATGGTAACGAACACCAGGCAAATCTTTCACTCTTCCGCCACGGATGCTAACAACACTATGTTCTTGCAAATTATGACCCTCACCTGGAATGTAGGCGATAACCTCAAAACCGTTGGTTAGTTTGATACGAGCAACTTTACGAAGTGCTGAGTTTGGTTTTTTTGGAGTAGTTGTATAAACCTTAGTACAAACTCCTCTTTTTTGAGGACAGGCCTTCATTGCCGGAACTTTGTTTTTCTTAACTTGTTTAACTCTTGGGTTTCTAACCAATTGATTGATTGTAGGCATTATCTTTAATTGAAATTTATGCTAAAATTGCTCCAAAATTGAGTCTGGGCAAAAAATAAGAGGCGGCATTCTAGATTTGGGATTTTTATAGTCAACAAATTATGATAGGTTTTTGAAGAAGAATCTAATTTTCTGCAAATATTCTTGTGGATCTTTGATATTAACTAGCGAATTTTCTGGGGTAAAGAATAAATCATTAAGTCTAGTTAGTAGAAATCTTAATGAAGCTCCCACTAAGGCAATTTTTAAAAAACCCAGCTCTTCATTAGTCATTGGACGGATTTTTTGATAGTCCTGAAGAATAATATCGTATTTTTCTTGGTTGAATTTATTATTCTCATCAAAACACCACGCATTAATTGTGATTGCTAGATCATAGACAAATAAATCATTTGCGGCGAAATAAAAGTCTATTACACCGCTTAAATCACCTTTTTCATCAAAAAAAACATTATCAGGAAAAAGATCAACGTGAACAACTCCTTTTGGATAATTAATTTGCCAATTTTTCATTAGAAAATCAATATATCCACGTATTTCCATTCTTAAACCTTGTTGATAATCTTCGGTTTTTTCAGATATTTTAACGAATAACCCTTCCCAATCAGAAATTCCCAAATCATTTCTTCGGACTTCTTTAAAATCGAGGACAGCGTTATGTAATCCAGCAACAACTTTTCCGATTTGAGAGCAATGATTAGTTGTTATTGAGGCATATAATCCATTTTTTTCTGGCTTAAGTGTGGCTCCATTTAGAAAACTTACAACTGAAGTTGGCTTGTTTTTGATAGAGGATATTATTGTTCCATAATTGTTGGTTATTGGCTCTGGGCAGCTTATGTTGTGGTTCGCTAAATGTAGTTTTAGATTCATAAAAAATGGCAATTCATCAGCATTTATTCTGCTTTCAAAGATTGTAAGGATAAATTTATTGACATTTGTTTCGATAATAAAATTAGAATTGTCAATTCCATCAATAATTTCTTTAAACGAAATAAGTTCACCGATTTGGTAATTTTCTTGAACGAAATTTGCGATTTCTTCTTTTGTTAGTTTTGTATGAACAGCCATATGTGATGGTTAATTATTAGTTATTAATGGTTAATTATTTTTTTTATCGTTTAACTCTTTATGTTCCCAAGACTCTTGCCATTGAGCATTGGAATTGACATTTTTTGACCAAGATTTATTTCCACTAGCGTCAGATTTTTTGTGAAAAGATTTTTCATGATCAGCAAACCTCTTCTTGCTTTCAAAACCCCCATTATCAATCATTTTAGTGGTGAAATTAGCGATATCTAGATCGATTTGATTTTTGATTTTTACATTAAAAATCTCATCAAACCATTTTGATGTATTGATAAAAAATCTAGTTATTTGGCTGACAGTAAAATTACCATTTGAATCTACTTCTCTGGACATGCTCATCAATTCAAAATATCTAGCGAATAACTCTGAGATGATTTGACTTGCTGGATATGATTTTAAGGCATCAATCATTAACCTTTTTATCTCTCCTGCCAAAACTATGCTTTCTGGTTGACGATTTTTCATGTCCAAACCAATCGCTTTTCTAAAATTTTCATTCAAAGCAATCTCACTTGACGCAGCAATTGCATGTCCAATCTCGTGAGCCAGAACATTGGTTCTAAAATTGCGAATAATGATTTTGTGATTCAGTTTACGAGTGAATGATTTTAAAATTTGGTTGTATATTTTCATCTCACCACTGATACAACAACCTTCATCAGTATTCCATCCTTTAATAATTTTAACTTCAAAAATTACATCCCCCCTTCTTGCTTTGGTTAAAACCAAATCTAAGCCATCTTTAAAAATTGCGATTCCATAAAGACTGGTGAATTGCTGAGTAAATTTTTTACTTTCATCGACACCTTCAAATTTTAAGACTTTATTTAAAATTCCTTCAATCATTTTGATTTTAGTGGTACGGCATAAAGCTCTAGCTTATGGTCGACTAATTGATATCCTAAATTTTTGGCGATATCCTCTTTTAGTTTTTCAATTTCTTCATTGAAAAACTCTACTACTTTTCCAGAATTAATATCGATCAAATGATCATGATGATCTTCGCTAATTTCTTCATATCTAGCTTTGTTTTTATTGCCTCCAGCTTCACGGTTAAAATCATGCTTAGCAATGATACCTTCTTCTTCAAACATCTTTACGGCACGATAAACAGTGGCGATGCCAATGTTTGGTTTGATCTTTGCAGCGCGATTATAGAGCTCTTCAACATCTGGATGATCTTTTGATTCTGAAATTATTCGAGCAACAATACGACGATTTTCAGTCAGTTTGATATTTTTGTCTTCGCACAATTTTTCTATTAGTAGAGGAGCTTTATTTGGCATATTGTTGTAAATACAGGTTGTCTTTTATTTTAGAAGGACTCAAAATAGAACCTTATTTTTTAAAATTCAATTCATACTAAAATCCTACCCAAAGACATGGCTAAACATTCACTAAAAGAAATTTCTCAAGCAGCACACTATCTTACCTTTGACGACGTTTTGTTAAAACCGGCCAGTTCAAATATTTTGCCCAACGATGCTGATCTTCGCACTAGAATCACAAAAAATATCGAACTTAATATTCCAATTATTTCCTCAGCAATGGATAGTGTTACTGAGAGCAGATTGGCAATTGCCATGGCTCAATGTGGCGGTATGGGATGTATTCACAAAAATTTAAGCATCAAAGACCAAGCTGATGAAGTTAAAAAAGTTAAAAAGTTTGAGTCCGGAATAGTTATTAACCCACTTACTATTACTCCAGATCAGACTTTGAATGATGCTTTACACATAATGACTAATTACGGAATTTCTGGAATTCCTGTAGTTGAGTCACAAGGTAGTAAAAAATTAGTTGGAATTCTAACCAATCGTGATGTTCGTTTTGCAATTGACCGAAAGCAGCCAGTTCATGAGTTAATGACTAAGGATAACTTGGTTACCGCTAAAAATAACATTAGTAAAGTGGATGCGAAGCAACTCCTTCACAAGAATAGAATTGAAAGAATTATTATTGTCGATAATGACTTCAACTGTGTTGGATTGATCACTGGTAAAGATATCGAAAAATCAAAACAATTTCCTAATGCTTGTAAAGATTCAGACGGCAGGCTTCGTGTTTCTGCGGCTGTTGGAGTTGGAAAAGATGGATTTAAAAGAGCAGAAAGTTTAATTGGGTCTGGAGTTGATGTTTTGGTTGTTGATACAGCTCACGGACACTCGCAAGGAGTTATTGATGCGGTTCGTGATATTAAAAAAGCTTATCCAAGAATTGATTTAATTGGTGGAAACATTGCTACTAGTGAGGCTGCAAAAGCACTAATTGATGCAGGAGCGGATTCTGTAAAGGTAGGAATTGGACCTGGATCAATTTGCACCACTCGAGTCGTTGCTGGTGTGGGAGTTCCTCAATTATCGGCAATTTTAGACGTTGCGGAAGTTTGCAATAAACAAGACATTCCGTTTATTTCAGATGGAGGAATTAGATTTTCTGGTGATCTGGCTAAAGCTCTTGCTGCAGGAGCTTCTTGTGTGATGCTTGGATCATTGCTAGCTGGAACTGAAGAAAGCCCTGGAGAAACAATCCTCTTTAAAGGAAGATCTTATAAAATGTATCGTGGTATGGGATCTTTAGGAGCTATGGCTCGAGGTTCTGCAGATCGCTATTTCCAAGAGAATGTCACGGATAAATTAAAACTGGTTCCAGAAGGTGTAGAAGGAAGAGTTCCTTATAAAGGTCCTGTTTCTGATGTGATCCATCAATTAGTTGGGGGACTTAGATCTTCAATGGGGTATACTGGGAATAAATCTATTAATGAAATGCATAAAAATTGTGAATTTGTTAAAATAACCAATTCCGGCCTCAAAGAAAGTCACCCTCATAGCATTACCATTACCAGTGAGTCACCGAATTACAGCACTGAAAATTAGATCGTCAATAATTATATTTTTGAATAAAAATTAATTCCTTGACTAATCTTGGTCAATTTGCAGAATGATCGAGCTGCACCTTTGCAGATTATGGCCTCAGACACAAATAGCTCATTTACGGTAATCTTATTTTTTGATAATGAATCAAATAAAAATGAATATATTTCAAATTTTTATCAGAAAGGTCTTTCTTGTTTCTCTATTGGTCATTTATAAGGCCATCTCAATTTTAAAGAGGTCATTTGCTACCAAAACAATCCTACTCGTTTCTAAACAAAAAATCAAAAGCTTCCACATCAATCCTGCAATTCAAGTCATTGCCCTTTTCTGTGTATTGTGGCTTGGAAATATATATGCCAAATCAATTATTTATAACTCAATAATCAAGAAAAAATCCATTGAAATCAGCGATTTAGAAAGAGCCAATCAACAATTTGTTGATAAAGTTTTATCTTTAAACAAAAATTTGCAGAAAATTAATATTTACTTCCAATCTGTTTCCGGAGAAATAACTGATAACCAATCAGCATCTAATGATATAGATATAAAAATTAAAGATTTATTTGGAAATCTTGTTTTAAGCTCTCAAGATAAAAAAATTGCCACTAAAATTGCTGAATCAAACCTGATATTGGATAAGATAAAAATTGCCACAATTAAAAGAATCCAAAATTTAGAAGATAAGCTTTCTATCACAGGAATAGCTTTGGCTGAAGATAAGGCAGTTTTAAGAAAAAACTTGAAATTCAAAGGACAAAATAAAAAAATTGTTTCTTTGAATAATGAAGATGATCTTTCAAAGCGTCAAGGTGGTCCATTCCAAGATTTTACGAAAAGCATCAATAGTTTTTCTGAATCAAATATTTTTGGATCAAGTAAAAAACAATTTAATATCAAAAGCGAAATTGAATATCTAACTCGTCTAGAAAAATTTCTTCAATTTGTTCCACTTTCAGCTCCGATGAAGAACTATTATGTTTCAAGTCTGTTTGGCACAAGAAAAGATCCAATCAGAAAAAGATCAGCTCAGCATAATGGTATGGATTTTGCAGGAGAACATAGAGCAAAAATACTTAGCCCCTCAGCTGGAAAAGTTATTCTGGCTGGAAAATTCAGCTCTTATGGCAATACCATAATAATTGATCATGGCTATGGGCTGACAACCAGATATGGTCACCTATCTAGGGTTAGTGTTAAAAAAGGTGATTTTGTTAAAAAAGAACAAATAATTGGAATGCAAGGAAGTAGCGGCAGAAGTACAGGACCTCATCTTCACTACGAAGTTAGGTATAATAACATTCCTCTAAACCCAAGAAAATTTTTACAAGCTGGACAGGAAATATTTAATTCCAACAGATCATAAATTTAAAAATCACGACTAACCGATAAATACAATGTTTTCGATATTAAAATCATTCTCTTCTTCATTAAAAATCGGCAACAATTCTGAATTATTCAACAAAAATATCGAACATATGACAAATTCCCTCAAATCAATGCCATCAATTATTGCAAAAGATACTAACATTGATGGAGATATAAAAAGTTCTGGAGTCATTGAAATTGAAGGTAAAATCACAGGAAAAATCAATAGCAACTCTGTTATTATCAGGGAGGATGGGATTGTTGAAGGAGAAATAATTGCTGACTCAGTAAATATTCGGGGAAAGCTTATTGGCAATATCAAATCAAAACTAGTAAATGTTTTTAGTAAAGCTAAAATTAATGGCACTATAGAATACCAATCCCTTTCCGTAGAAGATGGAGCTTGTATTGAGGGTCAGTTCAAACAGATATCTGAAAAGAAACCTGCATAAAATATATGTTTGCCTAATAAAAAGCGCATTTCATATTTAACTTACATTAGAATATTCATAATCACATAAAAATGCGTAATTATGATCGATAAGAAAAAATTTACTATTAGCATTGGTGATTATGGCATAATCGTTGCTCTGCATAATGGCAAGAATGTTGAAAATAAAATTCTTGTTGCTAATCTCAACGATGACAATAGAGATCAGTTATCAAAGTTGTTTTTTAAGCACAAATCTTCCTCGACACACATCCTAATTGATACCACACACCAAAACTACAAGAGAAAAACCTACCCTCCTCTCAATATATTGGATTTTCATAAGCTTGCGAAGATGGATTTGAAGAAAGAATTTGACAATGAAGAGAAGTCTTTGAGAAGCTACTACTACAGCAAAAATAAAAATAAAAAATGGGATTGCATTTTTGTCTCAACCACACTTTCAGAAGAAATAGAAAAATGGATTGAGCTCCTACTTGGAGTCCAAAATAATTTTTCTGGGATATATATGCTGCCAATAGAAACTTATAATTTGGCAAAAAATATTTTCGATATAACGGCAGATAAAGATCACAAAACCCCCAAAAATCGTCAGCAAATATTGTCACTCATTGTTCAAAACAAGATTAGTGGCACCAGACAAATAATATTTTCTGATCGTAATGTAGTTTTTAC
>JBLHSZ010000031.1:0-10069 GCA_047627095.1 Rickettsiales bacterium | reverse complement strand
CAATGAAGTGGAAATGAAATTTTTGATTGGAAAAGATTTTGCACAAAATGATTATCAAAAAGTCAAATACGAAATCATGTCCCGCAATTCTGAAATAACAATTGTTATGACTATGGGAGAAAAAGGTGCAATGATTTTCAGTGAAGGTGAATGTCATCATGTTCCAACTGAAAAATGCGAAAAAGTTGTTGATACAACAGGAGCAGGAGATTCTTTCGCTGCAGGATTCCTATATGGCATTATCAATGGCTTTAGTGCCAAGGAAGCTGCCACGCTTGGAAATGTTGTGGCAAATGGTGTAATTTTAAAAATTGGCGCCCGACTAACTCAAGAAGAGTTAGTAAAACTAATCAATTAGATCATGACGTCTCAAGAATTCTTGTGGTCAATGCCACAAATCAAATCAGCTCTCCAAGATCAGTTAGTTTCAGTGGTAAAAATAGCAACTACGGTCAATCAGGTCGTAATTGACAGCCGATCAAAAGTTGACCATGGTTTATTCATCGCTTTTAAAGGCGAGTTTAATGACGGACATGATTATCTGCAAAATGCTTTTGAAAATGGTTGTGTTCTGGCAATTGTCGACCAAATTCCCAAGCATTTTAAAAATGATGAAAGACTAATCTTAGTAAAAAACTCAATTATAGCATTAAACCTTCTAGCAAAATTCTCTAGAAATAGAATCTCAGGAAAAATAATTGCTGTAACCGGATCAGCAGGAAAAACCAGCGTCAAAGAAATGCTTAAAAAAGTTTTTTCATCACAAGGAAAAACCTTCGGAACATTAGGAAATCTCAACAATCAATTTGGTCTTCCAGTCTCACTTTGCAACATGCTACAAGATGTTGATTTTGGCGTGTTTGAAATCGGCATGAGTCATCCTGGAGAACTAACACAATTATCGCAAATGCTTAGACCAGACGTTGCTGTAATTACAAATGTCTGTGCCGCCCATATTGGAAATTTCAAGAATGAAGCAGAAATCGCTCTTGCTAAATCAGAAATTTTTGCAGGATTAGTTGAGGGTGGATTTGTGGTTCTAAACGCCGACAATATCCATTTTGAATTCTTAAAAGATCAAGCTTTGGCAAAAAAAATCCCAACCAAAAATATTATAAGTTTTGGATCCAATGAAATCAGCGATGTTAGACTTTTGTCTGTTTTAGAAGCAGAAAACTTTTGTTCTAAAGTTGATGTATCACTAACAAAAAAACAGCAAGAAAATACCTACCTAATCAACAGCATAAACCATACCACTATTCACAACTCCCTAATTGCAATATCCTGTTTGGATCTTTTAGCAAAAGATTTTACCGAAGGCTTAAAGTCTCTAAGTAACCTTGAAACTCCCAAAGGTCGTGGAAATCTGATTCATGTTGAAAAAAACAACAAAAAATTCACCATCATTGATGATAGCTACAACGCCAACTCTTCTTCAATGAGGGCTGGCTTGAAATTCCTTACAGTCTTAAAGAACCATCAAAAAAACTCAAGATCAATCGCTTTTGTAGGTGACATGTTGGAACTTGGAGAATTCAGTAAAAAAGAACATAAAGCAATTGCCAATTACATCGCAGATCTTAACATTGATCGCGTTTTGTTGGTAGGAGATGAGATGCAAAAATTAACCGGTGATATTGATCCGACCAAACTAATTGGCAATTTTATCAATTCGTCAGAAGCCGCAGAAAAAATAAATTTCATACCCCAAAATGGCGATATAATTTTCATCAAAGGGTCCAGGGGATTAAAAATGGAAAAATTAATCGACGCAATAAACTAATAAATTATTTCAATGTTCTATAGTTTTCTGACAAACTTATCTTCCGATTTGTTCACTTCTTATTTTCTTCAGATAGCTTTTCGCCTATCCTTTACCCTCGCAACTTCATTTCTCATTACTTATTTTGGCATAAAATATTTCATTCATTTTGTTCACAAAAAACACAATCTATATCAACCAATTCGTGATATTGGCATTAAAAATCACTCCAATGGAAAAATAAACACCCCAACAATGGGGGGAATATTCATCATTTTAGGAACTTTGATTTCCACATTATTATTTGCAAATTTGACAAATAATTATGTTCTGATCACCTTATTCGTCATGGTTTGTTTTTCATTAATTGGTTTTGTTGATGATTTTTTAAAAATTACCCAAAAAAATACCCAAGGATTTAAAGGTAGTGTTAAAATCGTCATTCAATTTACAATCGTGAGTTTGGTGATGTTTTTTCTGAAAATGACCAACGATATCTACTTCAACGGATTAGTGGAAATCCCATTCTTTGACGTTAATTTCGATTTGGGAATATTTTATATTTTCTTTGCTGCGCTGGTTATTGTTGGAGCAGCCAATGCAGTAAACCTTACGGATGGTTTGGACGGTTTAGTCAGTATACCAGCAATAATTGTGTTATGTTGCTTCACAGTCATAATTTATGCCACTTCCAATCCACAAATTTCCCACCAATTAGGGATTATAAATATCTCAGATACCGCACAATTAATAATATTCTGTGTGGCGATGGTCGGTGCGATTTTAGCATTTCTAAAATTCAATTTAAAACCAGCTAAAATTTTTATGGGAGATGTTGGAAGTCTTGCAACAGGAGCTTCACTGGGGGTTTTGGCAGTAATTCTAAAAAAAGAAATATTATTTGGAATTATAGGGTTACTTTTCGTTATCGAAGCGCTTTCAGTAATATTGCAAGTTGGATCCTACAAAATTCGTAAAAAAAGAATCTTCTTGATGGCCCCAATTCATCACCATTTTGAGAAATTGGGCTGGTCTGAAAAAAAAGTTGTAAGAATCTTTTGGCTATCTTCTGCTTTATTTGCTAGTTTTGGAATGTTAAGTTTCTTTATTTAAAAAAATGCATAATAATGCACAACTCTGATAGAGTGAGTTTTCTTTAAAAATAATAACAAAATGACTAAAAAAGAACGAGTTTATCTATATGATTCCACTTTGCGCGATGGAGCGCAAACTAGCACGGTAAATTTTAGTGCCCGCGATAAAAAGGAAGTTGCCTTGATGATAGATGAGCTTGGAATTGATTATATTGAAGGTGGTTGGCCAGGCGCAAACCCAACTGATGATGAGTTTTTTGCTAATTTACCAAAGTTACAGAATTCTAAATTTTCTGCTTTTGGAATGACCAGAAGACCCTCCTCTTCTGCAGCTAACGATCCTGCACTAAACGCACTAATCAACAGCGCAGCTCAATCAATTTGTATTGTTGGTAAAGCTTGGGATTTTCATCTAACTAACGCCCTAAATATTTCTGAAGAAGAAAATTTGCAGATGATAGGCCAGTCAATCGCTCACATCAAAAAATCACAAAAAGAGCCTTTGTTCGATGCCGAACATTTTTTTGATGGCTATAAAGCAAACCCAGAATTTTCAATCAAAGTCATCAAAACCGCTTATGAAAATGGCGCACGCTGGATCGTTCTTTGTGATACTAACGGCGGAACATTGCCAAATGAAATTTCTAAAATCATCAATGAAGTTGTAAAAATAATTCCTGGTAAAAATCTTGGAATTCATTGCCATAACGACACTGGAAATGCAGTTGCCAACTCCATTTGCGCCGTTGAAGCTGGAGTTCGTCAAATTCAAGGTACAATTAATGGTCTAGGTGAAAGATGTGGAAATGCTAATTTAATCAGCATAATTCCAATTTTAATGCTCAAATTGGGTTTTGATGCTGGAATTTCTGAATTTGGTCTACAAAATTTAGTAAAAGCTTCTCGTTTCTTAGATGATTTATTAGCAAAACCAAAGGATCGTTTTGCTCCTTTTGTTGGTGAATTTGCCTTTGCCCACAAAGGCGGATTACATGTCTCAGCAATTGCCAAAAATCCAAAATCATATGAGCATATAGAGCCTCATTTGGTTGGCAATAAACGCAAAATTATGGTTTCTGATCAAGCAGGAAGATCGAATATAATCGCCAGGTTAAAAGAAATTGGTCTCGATGAAGAAAATGAAGAAATCAAATTTAGCCAAATTTCAGATCTAGTAAAAAAAGTAAAAGAGCTTGAAGCTAAAGGTTATGCTTATGACGTAGCAGATGCCAGCTTTGAACTCCTGGCCAAAAGATCTTTGAGTGTAGTGCCAAATTATTTTGAACTGATTTCTTTTCGAGTTTTGGATGAAAGAAGAATAAATATAGATGGCAATTCGGAATTATTGGCCGAAGCAACGATTAAAATCAAAATAGACAATCAGATAATAATGGCGGTTGCTGAAGGAAATGGGCCAGTAAATGCTTTGGACAAAGCCCTAAGAAAAGCTCTATCAAAGAAATATCCAACCTTAGATAATGTTTGTTTAAGCGATTATGAAGTGAGGATTCTAACTCCTTCAGACGGAACCGAAGCAATCACTCGGGTTCAAATTGAATCACAAGACAAAAGTGGAAATAAATGGCAAACAATTGGTGTCTCCGCAAATATCCTCGATGCATCATATCGAGCTTTACACGACTCTATTACTTTCAAGTTAATGACCGAAAAATTATAAATTATTAAAAAAATGAGCACAATAAATCCAAATAACAATAAAAAACCCAATAGTACTAAAAAAAACCTCCTAATTTGGATGAGTGTTTTTATTGCTGTAATGTATATATCCAGCATATTTGGAGGAGACGGAGGTATCAATGCTAATAAAATTTCCTTTTCCCAATTCATTACCAAAGTTGAATCTGGCGATGTGGATAAGGCTGATATTAAAGGAAAAAGTCTGATTGGATCTTCAAAATTGGGAGAGAAATTTTATGTTGATCTTCCTGAATATCCCGATTTAGTTGAGAAGCTGCAAACTAATGGAGTTGAAATAAGTGCTATTCCACTAGTTTCAAAATCAGAAAAATTTATTGGTGGAATTATAACTTTAGTACCATTCTTATTTATAATTTTCATATTGTTCGGATTCATGAAAAATATGGGAGGAGGAGGAGGTGCAGGCAAAGCGTTTAGTTTTGGAAAATCGAAAGCCAAATTATTGCAACAAACTAAAGGAAAAGTCACTTTCGCTGATGTTGCGGGAATTGACGAAGCAAAAGGCGAATTAGCAGAATTGGTAGATTTTCTCAAAGACTCTCAAAAATATACCAAACTTGGAGCTAGAATTCCTCGCGGATGTTTGCTAGTTGGATCCCCCGGAACTGGTAAAACCTTACTTGCAAGGGCTATTGCCGGTGAAGCCGAAGTGCCGTTCTTTTCGATTTCTGGATCAGATTTTGTTGAAATGTTTGTTGGTGTGGGAGCTAGTCGTGTTAGAGATATGTTTGAACAGGGAAAAAAATCCGCTCCATGCATAATTTTTATTGATGAAATTGATGCGGTCGGAAGACACAGAGGTTCTGGAGTTGGTGGTGGAAATGATGAAAGAGAACAAACTTTGAATCAACTTTTGGTTGAAATGGATGGTTTTTCTGAAAATGAAGGTGTCATAATCATTGCTGCCACTAACCGCCCTGATGTTCTGGATAAAGCATTACTTCGTCCTGGAAGATTTGATCGTCAAATCACAGTTCCAAGTCCTGACATTATCGGACGTGAACAAATTCTTAACGTTCATATCACAAAAGTCCAAACTGCACCTGATATTAACATAAAAACTATTGCGAAAGGCACTCCAGGTTTTTCTGGAGCAGATCTGGCAAACTTAATCAATGAAGGAGCTTTACTTGCAGCCAGATCAAATCAATTGTTGGTTACAATGCAAAACTTAGAAGATGCAAAAGATCGTATCATGATGGGATCAGAGCGAAAATCAATGGTGATGCAAGAGGATGAAAAAATTCTAACTGCATATCATGAAGGTGGACACGCGATTGTATCAATTAATTGCCCAAATTCTGACCCAATTCATAAGGCCACGATAATCCCCAGAGGAAGAGCTTTGGGATTAGTCATGAGACTTCCTGAAGTAGATCGTTTTTCAGTGTCTCGTGCTAAGCTTCATGATGATATCGCAGTTGCTATGGCCGGAAGAGCAGCTGAAGAGCTAATTTTTGGTTATGATAAAGTCACAACTGGAGCATCATCAGATATTGAATATGCCACCGGAATGGCAAAAGCAATGGTTATAAAGTGGGGTTTGAGTGACAAAGTTGGCACTATTGATTATGAGCCAGATTCAAATTCTGGACAACAATTTCACAAGGAATTTTCTGATGAAACTTCGAAGTTAATTGATTCGGAAGTGAGAAGAATAGTGAGTGATGGTTTGCAAAAAGCTAAACAAATTTTAATGAACAAAAAAGACGATTTAGAAACATTAGCTCAAGGTCTATTAAAATTCGAAACTTTGAGTGGTATTGAAATAAAAGATTTATTATCTGGAAAAGAGGTTCGTAGAGCCTCAGATGCTGGAAAAAGAACATTGAAAAGTGTTATTCCAACCTCGTCTTAAATAGATTTTTTACATCATAATCATTTGAGCTTTTTAGCTTGCAAATAAAAAGTGATCTTCTATATTGCTCCGTTCATTTTTGCTGGCAATACCAAAGCTCGCACATCAATCTAATTTAAATAACGCTGTATTATGGCTCTTTACGAAGTAGTTTCTATTGCTAGACAAGATTTTTCTGCTGAAGATGTAGATAATTTGAGTGACAAATTGTCCAAAATCATCACTGATCACAAAGGAAAGGTTATCTCCAAAGAATATTGGGGACTAAGAGATTTGGCTTACAAGATCAACAAAAACAAACGTGGTCACTATGTTCTTTTGAACATAGAATCAGAATTCGAAGCAATAGCAGAATTAAAAAGAGTTATTGGTTTTGATGAAAACATTATCAGAAGCAATGTTTTTAAAGTTAATCAGCATTCAGCAGGATCTCTTTTGAAAGTTTCCGAGGATGCAAAAAACTATAAAGCTGGCAATGTAATTGCTCCAGAACCTTCAGAAATTGATGATAAAATCGATAAAATCGTTATTAATAATTTAATCTAACTTCCACATGGTTGTCAAAACTAACACTCAAACCACATCTAATAACAAAGATAATAAAACTGAAGGTGATGATTTTTTAAAAATATCACTAGTTAATCAGGCAGTTTTTGTTAGAAAAAGAAGAAAATGCCCACTTAAAGAGGTTGATATTAATCAAATTACTTACAAAAATTTGAAACTTATCAATAAGTTCATCACTGAAAGAGGTAAAATAATTCCTGCTAGAGCTACTAACGTTTCTATGAAAAAGCAAAGAGCTATTTCAAACGCAATCAAAGTCGCTCGTCAATTAGCATTGATTTCTCCTATCGATAAAAAAGAGTCTTAAACAATATTTACTAGAATTTATGAAGGTTATTTTAATTTCAAGAGTTGCAAAACTTGGTGTAGTTGGCGATATTCTTAATGTCAAAGACGGATACGGAAAGAATTTTTTGATTCCTCAAAAAAAAGCAATTTTCTACAGCACTGCTAATTACAAAGTATTTGAAGAAAAAAGACAACATTTTGAAGCTGAGAACAAAGAATATTTTGATGCTGCAAAAATCAATAAAATAAAATTGGATGGTAAAAATATCATCATAATTGAAAATGCATCTGATGATGGAAGACTTTATGGTTCAATCACAACCGCAACCATTGCAAACAAAATCAATGAGATTGTTGGTGATAAAAGCGTTTCTAGAATTGATATCTCATTAAAGCACCCTATTAAAGAACTTGGTGTGTTTGATGTTAAAGTTGATCTATATTCAGACGTTCTTGCTCAAATCAACATTGTTGTTAGTAGAAGTGAATCAGAATCTGAAACTATGATCGCCGATCATATTGCAGAAGTGCAAAAATCAAAAGAAGATAAAATAAAAGCCGAAAAAGCTGTTAAACCTGCTATAAAAGAAGAAGAAGTTCTAGATGATAAAGAAGTGGTGGCTGTCAGTTCTTAACTAACAAAACTGAGTATATCAACAAACTATAAAAACTATTTTGTTGATATACTCATACCTAAAATATTCCCAAACATGGCGGGGTAGCTCAGATGGTAGAGCAACGGGATCATAATCCGTGTGTCGGGGGTTCGAGCCCCTCCTCCGCTACCAATTCTTTTCTGTTTAAAATCAAACCAATCAATATTCCAAAACATCAATTTTCTATATTTTGATGATATCAATACAAGCCTATTGAATATAGTTTCCATAAATTAACTTCTCTCCTAACAAGATATCTCTATATTTAATTTTAAAGTGAACCTATATCTAGATATAGAAAGCTTTAAAAATAGAGATTGAAAATAATAAAGACGAATTCCATATATAGAATTATAGGTTGTATTTAGTATATAAATACCCTCAACTAATTTTTAGTTCTTTGCAAAAGAGATAAATGTTAATATATTTTTCATGCAATGAAGAATTGTTAAAAACCTAAATAACAAACAATATTAATGAAAAACATTTTACCTTATCGAGGGCTAACCCCCATAATTGATCCTTCTACTTGGATTGCTCCAAATGCATTTGTATGTGGAGACGTCACAATTGGAAAAAATGTTGGAATCTGGTTTGGGTGTTCTATTCGTGGTGATGTAGCAAAAATACATATTGGCGACGATACAAATATTCAAGATAATAGCATTATTCATGTCACAAGAGCCAACCATGCCCAAAATAAAACTGGAGATGCTGGCGCTCCAACATATATTGGAAAAGGGGTTACCATTGGACATGGCGCTATTATTCATGCTTGCACAATCGAAGATTATGCTTTTATTGGCATGGGAGCAATCGTAATGGACTTATCAAAAGTTGAAAAATATGGAATGTTAGCAGCTGGTGCAGTTTTGACACCAGGAAAGGTAATCAAATCAGGTCAAATATGGGCAGGAAACCCAGCAAAATATTTTAGAGATTTAACTAAAATAGAAAGTGATTACATAAATACTTCCGCAGATAACTATGTCGAATTAATGAAAGAATACAAACTTCCTAATATCGAAGACATATTCCAAAAGTAGAATTTTCATAAATTAACTACTCTCTTAACAAAATTTTTTTATAGAAAATAGCCTTGATTTACAACAATTTTAATTGATAATGGTTATCATTATCAATAATAAAATTATAAATATGCTCAAAATTTCCATCATTGTTTTTAGAGAAATTCTTGAAATAGCTCTGATCATCAGTATTCTAGTTGTTGCTACCAAAGGGTTAAAAGGTCGCAATAAATGGATTTTGTCTGGAATTGGTGCGGGAATTTTTGGATCAATTTTATTGGCATTCTTAACTGACGGTATTTCTTCGCTATTTGATGGGATTGGTCAGGAAATATTCAATGCTTCAATTTTATTAATTTCATCTTCAATGATTGCCTGGACAGTGATTTGGATGACAAAGTACGGAAAAACTATTTCTGCCAACCTAAAACAGCTTGGAAATTCTGTTTCTAATGGTGAGGCATCAATGTTCGCCTTAACTACAATAGTTGCATTTACTGTTCTTCGTGAAGGAGCGGAAATTGTTTTGTTTAGCTATGGTTCTTTTGTTTCGGGAGACAATATTTATGATCTAATTATAGGAGCAATAATTGGCCTGAGCTCTGGACTGATTGTTGGATTTTCTCTTTATTTTGGGCTGATAAAAGTTTTAGGAAAGCATTTTTTCTCGATCACCAGTTGGCTATTGATTTTCTTAGCGGCAGGAATGGTTTCAGGAGCGATTGGATTCTTATCTCATGCCGGGATAGTTCCAGAAGTTATTTATCCTCTTTGGGACAGCTCAGCGATAATTTCTGATCAAGGACTGACCGGAAAAGTTCTTCATGCTTTGTTTGGATATATTTCCAAACCATCTTTAGTGCAACTGATTGGATATTTAACCGTTATTTTTGCCTTATCATTTGGATTGAAGTGTAGCAAATCAAAAAAATAATCGTATCTTATCGAGTTTTATCATTTGATCCTTGTAAAGGGGTAGTGGGTTGTCTCTGGCTTTTTATTCCATCTGTTGCGGGGGTATTAATTATTTTTTCAACCACGAGAGTGTTGACCAAATGACACAATGATGACAATTCTGCCCCAAGAAGTGATTTAAT
>JBLHSZ010000030.1:0-10276 GCA_047627095.1 Rickettsiales bacterium | reverse complement strand
CACCGAATTAGCTGACCTTTACAAGAATGATGCTATCGAGAGCAGAGCTTAGAGAATAACTCATTATCTATCTGCATCGCAGGATAGCAACAAATCTTGCGTTATTTGGCTAAAAAGTTATTAGATGTGACACTTAGTAAGCGGAATATTTTTAAGTGCAGACATGAGTTTTAACAAGTTGATTTCCAAGAAAACCCAAATAGAATTACCAAAATTAATCGACATTCTTTGCGTACAAGTAAGGAATAAAAGTCTAATAATTCAGACCGATTTCAATAATCAAGACAAAGCCTTTTTTAATCTCAAACTTTTAATTTTTCTAATGACTACAAAAAATATTTTACTTATCCCAGGTGATGGAATTGGGCCTGAAGTTGTTGTTCAAGCTAAAAAAGTCATTGACTTTTTCTCCAACAATACTGACAAAAAATTTGAGCTTGATGAAGCCTTGCTTGGTGGAATAGCTTATGATGAAACCGGAACTCCATTTCCTGCAGAAACATTGGCAAAAGCCAAAAAAAGTGATGCGATTTTGCTTGGTGCGGTTGGTGGCTTGAAGTGGGAAAGTTTGGAATATCAACATCGTCCAGAACGTGGACTTTTGGGAATCAGAAAAGAATTAGGTCTTTTTGCCAATCTTCGTCCTGCTGTGGTTTTTCCTGCTTTAGCCGATAGTTCAACTTTGAAAGAAGAAATCGTTTCAGGTCTTGATATTATGATCGTCAGAGAATTGACTGGTGACGTTTATTTCGGTGAACCAAGAGGTGTTGAAACACTTGCTGACGGAACTAGACGTGGATTTAATACCATGGTCTACACTTCGCCAGAAGTTCACAGAATTGCTAGAGTTGCATTTGACCTAGCTGCTAAACGTGGCAAAAAACTTTGTTCAATCGACAAAGCAAATGTTTTGGAATCAACTGAAATGTGGCGCGAAGAAGTGGCATTAATTGGTAAAGAATATCCTGAGGTCGATCTTTCAAACATGTATGTCGACAATGCTGCAATGCAATTGGCGCGAAATCCAAAACAATTTGATGTGATTGTTACTGGAAATATTTTTGGTGATATTTTGTCAGATTTAGCTTCAATGTTGACCGGTTCACTAGGAATGCTTCCATCTGCTTCACTTGGAGAAAAAAGAGCTGATGGCGGACAATATGCTCTTTATGAGCCAATTCATGGATCAGCTCCAGACATTGCTGGAAAAAATATTGCCAATCCAATTGCGACGATTTCAAGCCTAGCAATGATGTTTAGATATTCTTTTGGTTATGAAACTGAAGCAAACATTATTGATCAAGCGATCATGAATGTTTTGGATAAAGGAATCAGAACTGCTGATATTGCCAAAAATGGTGAAGCTACAATTTCAACCACGCAAATGGGTGATGAAATCATCAAAGAAATTTCTTCTTTGCTTAAATAATGAAGAAAATTTGGATTCTCACATTTTTGATTTTGAGCATTGGAGTCGTTTTGGACTCCGATGCTCGTGATCGACATATTGACAACAAATCTTTATGTGAGAAAACCAAAGGAGTATGGCGAGCTTTTAATAACAATTGCGCTGATATTTGCGATTCCAAATTCGAATATTTGCCATGCACTTCAGTTCCAATAATGACTTGTGAGTGTGGAGAAAAAAGATGTTGGGATGGTGGAAAATGCATTTCCGAGAAATTGGCCAAAGAAATTTGGGATAAAAAAAATGAACCACTAATAGAAGTTAGAAAACAAGAACTCAAAGAGCTTGAAGAAAAAAGAATTGAAATTGGATTGTCAGCAAAACCACCGATTTTTGATCCAGAAATTCATGGTCAAGAAGCTCTTGATTCAAATGATGATAAAATTGCTAATGACTATTCCGCACCTAAAAAGCCTGTTTTAAATAATTTGTCATCACAAATTAGCAATTTAGCGCAACCAATAGGAAATAATCCAAAAAAACTTCCTCCAGTAAGAGCAATATCTGGCAGTTCACAAGATCAGAATTCCAATCTTGAAGAGAGAAGAACTTGTGAGTCTCAAAATGGATCTTGGAAATTATTTAATAATGGCTGTGTCGATAGTTGCGCAAGTCAAGCCAGTTCAGTCTCGATGTGCACACAATCTCTAAAAAAAGGATGTGAATGTGGAGCTTCAAAATGTTGGGATGGGGCAACAAAAACTTGTGTTGTTCTTGAAGAATACAAACTTTCTCAGCAGGCACAAAAAAATAATGAAAGTATTAAATCCGGAATTGATGATGCGGCCAAGTTGTTTGACTCAATCCCTTTTCCAACCATTCCAAACTTGAATAAATAATGAATAATGCAATAAATCACAGTGGAGTTTCAATTCTAGAACTTCTGCAACATGCGGACCTTATTGTTCAGTTGGTTATGGTTCTACTTGCTATCGCTTCAGTGTGGTCATGGACGATTGTGTTTGATAAGGTATTTAAATTCTACATTTTGCGCCTTAAAACCAACAAGTTTGAACTTTTATTTCGCGCAGAAAAAACTCTTGATGATATTTTTACTATTGCCAAGAAATCAACGGATCATCCCTTTGCTAGAATTTTTGTTGCTGCGGTTAAAGAATGGAAAGTCGGAAATGTGAAATCTATTGTTCAAGATAAACTGGATGACAAAAAAAGTTCTTTGAAAGAAAGAATTCAAAACTCAATGCAAGTTGCTTGCAATAAATCTACTGAGAAATTGGAGCATAACATGCAAATTTTAGCGATCATTGGATCTGTAGCACCATTTGTTGGGTTGTTTGGAACTGTGTGGGGGATCATGAATTCATTTCAAGGAATTGCGATTAGCAAGAACACTAGTCTTGCGGTTGTTGCTCCAGGAATTGCTGAGGCCTTGCTTGCCACTGCAATTGGTTTGTTCGCTGCTATTCCTGCGGTATTCTTTTACAATATCTACATCAATAAGATTAATAAATTTTCCGATGAAATGCAGAATTTCTCAATTCTTGTAGGCAATATTTTATCGAGAGAGTTGGATAGATGATTTTTATGAGTTTCGGATTTGACAATGTTGCGAAGAAAAATTGAAAAATTAATAAGAAACAGCACTTTTTAGGCTCTTTTTCAAAATGAGTGGGTAAATCAATTTCTTATTTAAGAAATCATCCTTATTTCCACTTTGTCATCTTGTTTCCCACTTTGTCACCTCACTTCCCACTTTGATATCCTTGCAAATGTCAGTTAATTCGATGACATAATTTACATTTATCATCATTATTATTCACTTTGTCATCCTCGCGAAGGCGGGCAAAGTGGGAAAATAAGATGATAATAAATAAGGTTCCGCCACTCAAATTAGGTTATTTCCATAAGTAAGATCAAGGTCACTTTCTTAAGTGGATAATTAATTTACCCACTCGTTTTGAAAAAGAGCCACTTTTATTGGTCAGATTTTAGAAATTCATTTTTTTATTGAAAAAATCCTACAAAACCTTAGCCAAACCTTTGAAAAATAACTCTTCATTCAAATAAATACCTTCTTCAAAAACCGTAATTTTATCCTGCTTCACATCACTGTTTTTGGAATAAAAAACATCCGCTACGTACCTTCCAAAAATATCAATTTTATTGGTTTTGATCACCAAATATTCTAGATTTGCACAAAGATTTTTCAAATATTCAAAAGATATTTGACCTTCATCTGTTTTCATTTCGGGAGCGTCAATTTGTGCTAGGCGAATTCTTTGTTCTTTGATTACCTGAAACCCTAAATCAACATTTAAAACCAAAGTGTCCCCGTCAACGACATTCATTATTTTTGCTCGATAGAGGTAGTTGGCTTTTAATGGGCGCTTGATTTGCGATGATTCTGACTCTGGTGCTTTGAAATTCTTTATTTCATTTTGCATTTTGGAAACATTCCAATTTTCTTCTTTAGCCTTTTCTTCAAATACAAGCCTCTGATCTTCATTATTAATTGAAAGCAAATATTTGTAATGTGACCAAGTTAGTGAGCTTTCTTCGGGATGTTGAGAGGGATAGAGTTTGAAAAATTGAACTGATCGTTTCAGAGTTGCTTTGTCAATTTTTAAATCCTCAGAAAGTTTAGAAATTGTTAGGGTGAAATAATTAGCATTTTGGGTAAGGTTTTCAAATTCTATTCTTTTTCCAACTTTCCAATAGGTTTGGATCAGTTGATGACGGGCAAAATTTTCTATTTTGCTTTTTGTTTGCACAATCATTTTAGAAATATCTTCAAGAAGATTTGAATATTCTAACTGCGTTAAGGTTTTATTTTCCATTTTAGGGAGGTTTTTTAAATATTAACTCGGCGCTACTAGTAGCGCCGAGTTAATATTAGAGTGTGGATTTTGTTTTAAAACCTAAAACTCCCAATTTTAGTGAAGCAATTAATTAAATGGCCAGAAGATTGGAATCACAGCGGTTGCGACAATCAGCATGATGATGTTCATTGGAACTCCAATTTTCAAGAAATCATTGAATTTGTAGCCTCCAGCCGCATAAACAAAGGTGTTGGTTTGATAGCCAATTGGTGTGGCAAAACTAGCTGAAGCACCAAGCATGATGGCAACAATGAATGGTCTTGGTTCATATCCTAAGGTTGTTGCTAGTGAAATAACGATTGGAGTTAGAATGATGGCAACGGCATTGTTGGTCATCATTTCAGTAAGGATTGAGGTCAGCAAATAGATCGCCGCTAAAATGAACACCGGACCCAATTGATCCACCCAACCAACGACGTGACCGGCAAGAAGCATGGCGGCTCCAGTATTTTGCATTGCCGATCCCACTCCAAGCATTCCAAAAATAAGAAGTAAAATTCTCCAATCAATCGTTTTGTAGGCCAGTTCAGGGCTCACGCATCCAGTCAAAATCACAACTACAGTTCCAATCATCGCAAGACCCGCAATTGGCATGATTCCAAGAGCGCTCAAAACAACAACGCCAATAATTGTGCAAATGGCTATGGATGCTTTGCCTTTGTTGAGTGATACTCTACGAACTGATGAGCTATCGAGGAGCTGTTCATGTTCAAAAAGTCTTTTAAGGTCAATTTTTGAACCTTCCATAATCAATGTATCGCCTTCTTTGAGTATTGTTTCAGCAAGTTCGACACCGGTAATATTTTGATCTTTATGGTGCAAGCCGATGACAAAGCATCCGTAAGATCTCCTGAGTCCAAGATCTTTTATTCTTCGCCCAATTAAGTTGGAATTTGATAATAAAATACCTTCCGAAACAATAATTTGCTTTGTCGGCATTGATTGCGCTAGCGGATCTTTTTCAGGATCAAATTGAATCCCGACATATTTTTGTAGTTCGATAATTTCATCCTTATCGAGCTTGAAAGTAATGCGGTCTCTAGATTCCAAAGGTATGTCGCGAAATGTTGAAATATCTTTGTTTTTTTCAGGAGATTTTTTATTTTTAAAAAAAATCTTCTGCACAAATCCGCTGATTACAGGAATTCCAAACATTCTGGTACTTGAATCTTTGCGAACCAAATCGATGATTTCATAATCTTCATCTTCAGTGAATTTGATTTGATTGATTGATTTTCCGACCAGAGTTGAATTTTCTGGAATGGTAATTTCAGTTAAGAATCTTTTGACGTCGATGTCTTTTAAAAACTCATCTTTTGGAGCCATTCTTTCAGGAAGCAAATATCGTGCAAATAAAGCCATGAAGGTCAATCCTGCTGCTGCCATGATCAGTCCTGGAATAGTGATTTCAAACATTCCAAAGGCTGGTTGACCATGTTCTTGAGCGACACTATTTACCAAAATATTAGTTGAAGTTCCAATCAAGGTACAAGTTCCTCCCATGATTGCAGCGTAGGAGAGGGGGATGAGATATTTTGATGGATAGTCCTTTAGTTTGTTAGCTAGGGTTATGATAACTGGAGTTAGAATGATGACTACTGGCGTGTTGTTCATGAATGCTGAAATGAATAGAACAATTCCAATCATCAGCATGATTCCAAGAAGTCTATTTTTGCTGGAAATTTTCAATAGAAAGTTCCCCAGACTATCCAAAACTCCAGTGTGATCAAGTGCGGCACTGATGACAAACATGCAGGCAATGGTTATTGGCGCACTATTGCTGAAAACTTTCAACATATCCTCAGTGCTTAGTGCTCCCACAATCAAAAGCACAACCATTCCGGTTAGTGCGACAATATGAGGTTCGATGATTTCTTTAATGAAGGCAATGAAAACTGCAATTAGAACAGCAAATGTGATCCAGATGAGGATATTTTCGGTCATGTGATTTTTGGTTAAATATGCTTGAAAAAATATTTCAGCCTTGTTTTGATATTTGACACTTCAATTCAATTAATTAAATAGATCAAGTCGCCTAGTTAATAATAAGTTTGGCAAGTGGCAAATGTAGTTAATGATTCTTTGATGATAATTTTTGAGGATGCTATTTTCCCTTGAAGTATTTGCTTAATTTGTCTTTTTCACCATCAAATTTGTCTGCATCAGGCAATGGAGATTGTTGTTTGGTAATGACTGGCCATTTTTCCGAATATTCGCGATTGAATTCTGTCCATTTAACCAAATCCTCAGATTCAGGAAAAATTGCTTCTGCCGGACATTCAGGAACGCAAACGCCGCAATCAATACACTCATCAGGATTAATGACGAGCATATTATCGCCTTGATAAAAACAATCCACGGGACAAACTTCTACGCAGTCAGTGTATTTACAAGCGATGCAATTGTCGGTTACGACGTAAGTCATGGTAATTAAAAATTAATTTCTTGGAGATAAAGTGATTTCAACACGACGATTAGCAGCTCTGCCATCTGCAGTTCTGTTTGAAGCGATTGCATTTGAAGATCCATATCCATAGGCTTTGAGTCTGTTTCCAGCAACACCTTGAGATTCCAAATAGTCTGCAACTGACTGAGCTCTTTGGTTAGAAAGGGTGTTGTTTCTGCTTTTACTTCCAGTTGAGTCAGTATGTCCACTAATCATTACGTTGGTTTTGTTGTATTCTTTAAGAACCACAGTAATGGAGTTTAGGGTTTTGTAGAATGAGCTTTTAATGTCTGAGTTACCCGTGGCAAAACTAATGTTTCCAGGCATGATGAGGCGAAGATTGTTTTTACCTTCTTTTTTAATTTGAACGCCGCTTCCTACTAAAACTTGGCGCAATTTCTTTTCTTGAACATCACGGTAATAGCCATAACCACCACCAGCAACACTGCCAGCACCTAATCCAATTAGGGTTGATTTAGTATCTCCACCCGCAAGATATCCAGCAAGAGCTCCGACTGCTGCTCCACCACCACCATAGATTGCGGCTTTGCTAACCTCTCTTTCTCCGGTGTATGGGTTGTTTGTGCAAGCAGCTACATTAAGAAGGGATAGGGCAAGAATTGTTGAGCCAATTTTTTTGTTTAAGTTCATGATATTTCTGAAAATAAGTTTAAAATTTTTAAAAATAATGGGTATAAAATACAATTTTTTTTATCCAAGTCAATTGTTTGCAAAAGATCTTCTGATTTTGTTCAAATTGATTTGGTTTTTGATGCGAATCAAAGCAAAAAATATGAAATAACAAATAAAAGCCGCAAACATCAAGAGCAATGGTTTGAGCATTTCTGGCGCGATAGAAATCCCTCCGCTACGCATGATACTAGCTGGTTGATGGAGTGAGTTCCAAAATTCAACAGAAAATTTTATGATGGGAATATTGATAATGCCAACAATGGAAATGATCGCGGCGATTTTTTCACCTTTAGCGATATCATCAAAAGCATTGACCAAAATGATGTATCCCAAATAAAGGAAAAATAAAATCATCACCGAGGTGAGGCGAGCATCCCAGACCCACCAAGTTCCCCAAATTGGTTTTCCCCAGATACTTCCTGTGATCAAAGTGATCAAAGTGAATATTGCTCCGATTGGGGCAATGGATTTGGCGATCAAATATGAGAAGGGGTTTTTCCAGATAAATCCAGAAATATTAGAAATAGCCATTATGCTGTAAATGATCAGTGCCAACCAAGCTGATGGAACGTGGATGTACATTATTCTGACGGCATCGAATTGCTGATAATCCATAGGTGAGGTGATCAGCGCGCTTCTGGCTCCAAGTGTAAATAATATTATTCCAAAAATAGCCGATATCGGCAAAAGCAGATTGTAAATTGCTTTGAAATTATTGAGTTTGATTAGTCTAAGAAGCATTCTTACTCAATGTCCGATTTTAAATATTTTTTGATTTTGTGGTTTTGAACTTTTTCTTCATTTCCAGTGTCAAAATTTTTCACAGTTAGTTCTCTATTTTTGACTTCTTCTTCACCAAGAATGATCACATATTTAGCATTTGCTTCAGCTGCTTTTTTCATTTGTTTTTTGACATTTCCGCCAAATATCATTTGGGCGTAGATTCCAACATCTCTTAAGTTGAAAATTAGCCTGGAAGCTTCAACTTCCTCTTTTTGTGTGACATAGACCACAAAAACTGGTCTTTCGGCTTTGTTTTTTGGCTCAAGAAGAAGCATTAATCTTTCAATTCCGGCGGCAAAACCCACTGCAGGCAAGTTTGGACCACCCATTTGAGAAACCAAATTATCATATCTTCCACCAGCCAAAACAGTGTTTTGAGCGCCCAAATCATTGGTCACAAACTCAAAAACTGTACTAGTGTAATAATCTAGGCCACGAACCAATCTTGGATTGATTTGGTAGTTAATACCCATATTGGTCAAACAAGACATAGATTTTGAAAAGGCATCTCCTTCTTCTACTGTAATAAAAGATTGTAGCAATGGAGCACTTCTGGAAATTTCAATATCCTTAGCATCTTTAGAATCAAGGATGCGTAATGGGTTTTTTTGCAATCTTGTCTTACTATCATTTGATAGATCATTTTCATATCGTGAAAAATATTCAACCAAAGCAGCTTGATAGATTTTTTTGGTATTTTCAGATCCCAACGTATTGACCTGAAGTTCAGTTTTTCTGAAAATCTTTAGATCTTTGAGGATATTGGCGGCAAGAATAATAACTTCAGCATCGCTGAGGAAATGATTTTGTCCGATACTTTCAAAGTTGATTTGGTGGAATTGGCGCTGACGACCTTTTTGGGGGCGGTCATATCTAAAAACTGGTCCATAAGAAAAAAGTTTTTGAGGGATATTTTGACTAAGTTCACCATTAGAAATCAAAGAACGAATCACTCCAGCAGTGAATTCAGGTCGCAAAGTCAAGGAATTGTCACCGCGATCAGGAAATTTGTAGACTTCTTTGGAGATGATGTCTGAAGTTTCTCCTAAATTTCGTTCATAGATTTCACTAAATTCAAAAATTGGAGTAGATAGTTCGTTAAAACCATAGGTTTTTGAAATGTTTCTAGCAGTTTCAACAATGTGATTGAATGAAAGAATTTCTTGTCCATAAAGGTCTTTAGTTCCTCTGACTGGCTGTAATTTTTCTTTGCTAATTTTATTTTCCATAGGTTGAAGTATGTGTTGTTTTGAAAATAGATTAATCTATTGGTAAAAAATGATTGTATTGACCAAAAACGGTCGCTAACTTTAACTTTGAAGCATATTTTGTCCACATCAAATTAATAAAAATATCATGTTAGAAAAATTTTTTGATCGATCGTTTGTTTTTATCTTATTGGTAATATTTCTAGTTGGTTCAGCATTCTACAATGTCGGCTATTTTACTATCGCGGGAGGCTCCTTGAGCTATTTCTCTCACATGCCAATCACATTCTTGGATATCATAAAAACCGGTTTCGGAGTACTCATCCCACTAGTCTTGCTTTTGATGATCTTTAAACCAATTTTGATTGACCCTGCTTTCAAAAGAGAATTCCCCACAGCTCCATTATTGCTCGTTATGGCGGTTGCAGTTTTTGTGACTAACTTTTTGTATTTTGCAGTTTTTATCTATTCTCCAAATCAAGCACTTTCAATAATATCTGAAATGGCATTCTACATTTTTGCTCTAATTTGTTTATTGACGGTAGTCTATTATTTTTCTTCCTCATGGGGAGCGGAAATTTTGGTAACAATCTTTTTCTTCAGTATCATCCCTTTGACCTTTTTGATTGGAGTGGCGGATGCAAAATTCGACACTTCTACCAGATATTATGAGTCAAAAACTAGAATTCTATTAGGTAGCGACAAGGTTGTGAGGGCTAATGTTCTGCGTAGTTTTGAAAAAGGAGTCTTTGTGATCATGGATAAAAGTGGTAATGTTAATTTCATTCCTTGGAATGAGATAAAGGCGATTAAGGTTTCTAGATAATAACAAATATTT
>JBLHSZ010000029.1:0-10381 GCA_047627095.1 Rickettsiales bacterium | reverse complement strand
AAAACTTCAATCAACGAATTACTTAGAGACTAAATCCCCATGATTTCTCTTCTTGAAACCTTCACTATTGTGGCAATTTTATCCCTTAATTTTGCCGCAATATTTAGGTTCAAAAGCTCTGTTTCTCTCATCTTTTCCACGATATTAACCAGCCTAGCAATAATCCTGCTTTGTGTGATAAATATTTCTGATCTAAAAATTCTCCAAACAATCATCACCGCCATTCTGATTTATTCTGCCGCAATTATTGCCGTGGTATCTGCTGCCGATTTTGAACAAGAAAACCCTCCTTTTTTTAAAGACAAACTTCGCTGTGGGTTGATTTTCCTTTTTATTTTGGCAATCAGCTCAGGAATTTTTTATGTCGGTCAGGACATTAAGAACAACTTTGTTGCCAAAAATGACAATAAATTAAAAAAAATAATGGGAATTGTTGATTCTGCAGGAATTGTTGAAGAGAATCTAGATCAGAGAAACTTGGAAAATAAAATTTTTTTAAAGAATTCAACTGACGCAACATTACTGATTGTTGGGTTGATGATGGCTATTCTTTTGGCAGGAAGAATTAGGAGTAGGAGTTAGGGCTAGTAACTCATCTTTAACTTTATCGAGTTTTTTTCACCTATTTCTTACTATCTAGCGTAAGGACTTAACTTCTTATTTTTCCATAATCTATTCTCATTTTTCACTTTGTCATCTTTGACAAAGAATTACAAAGATAACAAAGCGAGAAGCGAGAATGGAATTTGGGAAGGAGAGAATAGAATATGAAAAAGTGGGTAAATAGATAATTCAAACGATGTTCTTTATTGTAAATAATACCATTTACATAAATTAACTTCTTTCTTAACAAGATATTCTGATTTTTAAATTTAATTCTAAAGTGAAGCAGTATCTAGATACTGCAAACTTTAGAATTAAAAATCATAAAGATGAAGTTAAGAGAGAAGTTAATTTGTGGAAATGGCATAACTTCATCGCCGCCCTGAGATAAAGATTTGCAAACAATATCTAAACCTTCTTCCTTTTCCTCTGAGTAATTTTTGGTTTTCTGATGTACAAAGCTTGATTATTTTCACCAGCTCCTTGGTTTTTGAAAATCTCTTTACCAAGAATTGCAATATTTTTCGCATCAATAAAATCATCTTCAGGATAAATCGTCGCTTCTTCTAAACCATCTTTGATCATGTTCTTCGCACTTCCTGCCAAGATAAATTCCCCCTCGCCAATAAATTCACCTATTTTCTCATCTTTGATCATGACTGGCTCAAAGTTGGATTTCAAATGTCCGTTTTCTACCACAAATTCTTGCAAATAAAACTCATCTAATCTGGCGTCATTAACGACGAGGATTTTTTTATTTTCTGACAAATAAGAATAGGCAATTGCCGCCAAACTACTAACCGCAACAATTGGAACATCGGTTGCGATTGCCAGAGCCTTGGCGCAAGAAAATCCAACCCGAATTCCCGTAAAACTACCCGGACCATTGGTAAAAGCGATCAAATCTAGATCACAATACCAGATTTCTGATTTCTTCAAACACTGCTCAATAAGTGGGGTCAGCATCGCAGAATGCTGATTAGCTGTTAGAATATTTTCTTGAGCAACTATTTTCTCATCAAAGATAATTGCTACTGAAAGTGTCTGATTTGTTGTGTCGAAGGCGAGAATTTTCATTTTTATTTATTCATTAACTTTTTTCTAACAAACGCGCTACCGGTAGCGCGTTTGTTAGAAAATTATTTTTCCAGCTCATCAATGTAGGAAATGATCACGTCCAAACCTTTCTGCCAGAAATCTGCCTTGCTAGCATCCAGTCCAAAAGGCGCGAGCAAATCTTTGTGATGCAAGGTTCCACCAGCTTCTAGCATGGTTAGATATTTTCCTTCAAAATCTTCAAAGCTATTTTCTTTGGCATTTTTAAAGACGCCATAAAGTGAATTGACCAAGCAATCACCAAAGGCGTAGGAATAAACATAAAATGGCGAGTGAATGAAATGAGGAATGTAAGACCAATAATATTTGTATTCATCGTCAAAAGTGAAAACGTCTCCAAGGCTTTCGACTTGAACTTCCATCCAAAATTCATTGATCTGATCCAAAGATATTTCCCCTTCTTTTCGTGCGTCATGAATCTTTCTTTCAAAATCCAAAAAGGCGATTTGACGAACGACGGTATTGATCATGTCTTCGACTTTTCCGGCAATGATTAGTTTGCGTTTTTGTGGATCTGTCTCGCGTTTGAGAATTTCTTGGAAGGTCAATTGTTCTCCAAAAACTGAAGCGGTTTCTGCCAAAGTTAGTGGGGTTCCGGCCATTAGATTTCCTTGTTTTCCGGCCAAAACTTGATGAACACCGTGGCCAAGCTCATGCGCCAAAGTCATGACATCACGGACTTTTCCTTGATAGTTGAGCATCAAATATGGGTGAATGCTTGGAACTGTTGGATGGGCAAAAGCACCGGAATTTTTTCCGTCTTTGGAAGGAACATCAATCCAATTATTGTCAAAGAATTTTTGTCCTACCTCATAAAGTTTTGGAGAGAAAGAATTGTAGGCAGTTGAGACGATTTCTTTGGCATCATTCCAAGATATTCTTTGATCGTCAGCCTCAGAAATTGGAGCGTTACGATCCCAATAATTCATTTTCTCTTTACCCAAAATCTTGGCTTTGATTTTGTAATAGCGATGAGAAATGGCCGGATAATTCTTTTTGACGGTATCAATCAAAGAGTCAACAACTTCATCTTCAATGAAATTGCTCAAATTTCGGCTAGAAATCGGGCTTTCAAAACCACGCCATTTATCAGAAATATCTTTGTCTTTGGCCAGAATATTGGTGATGTAGGCGAGAAGTTTGCTGTTGGCTTTTAGGGTTTCACCAATGGTTTTGGCAGCTTTTTTTCTGATTTGCTCATCTGGGCTCGACATCAAATCAAAAATTCGCGAAGAATTGAGTTTTTCCCCATCAAGTGTAAATTCCAAATTGTCGATGGTTTCATCAAACAAACGACTCCAAGCCGAAGCTCCCGTCGTAGATTTGTCGAGCAATAATTTTTCCAAATCTTCACTCAATTGATATTTTTTAAAAACTCGAACATCACGCAAATAAGGCTGATATTTCTGCAAATCTTTGTTTTGTTTGATCAAATAGTTCAATGTCTTGTCGTCAATTTGATTGATCTCAAGATCAAAAAATACCAATAAACTGTAAATGTCGTTAATTTTCTCCGACGAATCTTGATAAAACGCCGCGTCCTTCTGATTATTAAGATTGGTGGTGTAGTTCAAATAAGCGAAGCTAGAAACCTTCCCCAAAATCTCAGAAATTTCCTCATATTCTTTGATTCCCTTGGCAAATTCATCAGCAGAAATTTCCTTCAACTTCCCCTGATATTGAGTTTTAAATTTATCGGCCAATTTCTTCGCATCCGCAAAATCTTCGGTGATTTTTTTATCAGAAATCCCAGCATAAAAATCCGTCAAATCCCAATTGGGAAGATGACCTAATTGTGATTTCTTATTTGATTTGGTTGAATCTGTTTTTGTTATTGTCATTTATTAGTTTTGTTGATTGTTAATATTCAAAATATTTTGCTCCAATTGATGATTCTTTAATTCTAAAGAGAACTCCCAGTTTTTATCCTAATTCCTAACTCTTAGTTTCTCTTCCAACTCTTAGTTTTTATCCTAATTCCAAAGTTTGGAATCCTAAAATATTAAACTTGCTAAACACCAAATTTTCTAAGAACCTTTCTTCATCAACACAAAATTAATAAAAGCACCGAGCAATAATTCGCCATTAAAATTATTGTTTTTGCATTTGATTTCCAATTCTTGCAGTTTGATGAGCAGGGCCGAAATTGCTTTCGGACTCCAAATATTGAGATGTCTTTTGAATATTGGCTGTTGTTTGAAAAATACATTCTGGATTTTCATTTCAAAGTCGAGATTGCTACCATTTACAACATTGTTTTTGACCAAAAGAAGCTTGCTAAAATAATTGCTCAAGAATCGCAAGATCATGATTGGTGAGGTTTTCTCAGCATAAAGTTTATCAAGATAAAAAATAGATTTGGGCAGATTGCGACTAGCAAATTCTTCTACCAAACCAAAGGCAGAAACTTCAGCCAAATCAGCAATATTTTCTTGCAAAGCTTCAATGGTCAAATTCCGATCATCACCCATAAATAGATCCAGTTTTGCAATTTCATTCAAGATTATTTGGCGATTCTTGCCGAACTTTTCCAACAATATTTGGACAATTTCATTGTCAAAAGTGAATTTTAACTCCTGCAATTTTCCGCGAATAATACCAGAAATTGTGGCAGCATCATCTTCATAACAGGCAATTGATGCAACATAGGGGCTGGATTCGGCAAATTTTCGAAGTGAGGAGCTTTTGTCTAATTCTCCGGCAGCGATTAGAATAAAATTGTCACCCAAAATTCTAAATTCTTCAGCTTCAGTTTTTTTGGATTTTTTTGGTTCTGCAAAAATCATTTTCAGACTTTCAGTGGTTTTGTTTCCACCTTCAACGTCAATCAACTTCCTGCCACCCAGCATTGACATTGCCGCAAACTCATCGGCGAGCAATCCTTTATCTTCATCAAATTGTTTTTGATTGAGACTGACACTAAGGAATGGATCATTTGGATCAGAAACAATGGCGCGTGCAATTTTTTTGCGACGGATCTGAATCAATCCAGACTCAGGACCATAAAGCACGACAGCAAAAATATCCTTGTTACTGGCAATATTATTGATGAATGCTTCGGCTTGAAAAGGTTTGATTTGCATTGATTTTGAGAAGCTGTGGAATGTTTAAAAAATACAGGTAAAATGCGCCAACATTATTAATAATATTTCCCCAAATGAAAGCAGAAATCACAAATCTTATTGCAAATATTGAAGAATCAATCGAACTAGTTGCGGGGTGTCTTTGACGTTGGGAATTTAAAAATAAAATTAGCAGACCTAGAAAAACAAGCGGAAACTCTTGATTGGAATGACAATGAGAAATCCGGAAGTTTGATGCGTGAGAAAAGTATCACCGAGAATCTTTTGAATGGTTTTCATCACCTAAAACAAGAACTTCAAGACAATGTCGAATTGCTCGAAATTGCTGAATCAGAAAACGATCAAAGCATCATCGATGAAGTCGAAAAATCCCTTGAACAGTTAAAAATAAAATCCGATAAACAAAAGGTCGAAGCCTTGTTCTCAGGAGATGCCGATCACAATGATGCTTTTATCGAAATCAATTCTGGTGTTGGTGGTTCTGACGCTTGTGATTTTGCTGCAATGTTGCTGCGGATGTATTTGCGCTGGGCAGAAACCCACAATTTTAAAACCGAACTAGTCCATTCTTTGGATGGAGATGAGGCGGGAATAAAATCTGCAACAATAAAAATTATTGGTGCAGGAGCTTTTGGTTGGTCCAAATGCGAAAGTGGAGTACATCGCTTGGTACGAATTTCTCCTTTCAACGCCAACGGAAAACGTCAAACCAGCTTTGCCAGTGTTTGGGTCTATCCGATTGTTGATGACAGCATCAATATTGAAATTCTGGATAAAGATCTGCGCATCGACACTTTCCGCGCTTCTGGCGCCGGTGGTCAGCATGTCAATAAAACCGATTCTGCAGTTCGCATCACCCATCTTCCAACCAATATTGTGGTTGGATGTCAATCAGGTCGTTCTCAAATAAAAAATCGTGCAGAAGCCATGAAGATGCTTCAATCAAGGCTTTATGAAGCTGAGATCAGAAAAAGAGAAGCGGAACAATCAGAAATAAACGCCGGAAAAACCGACAATGGCTGGGGACATCAAATCAGATCCTACGTCATGCAACCTTACCAAATGGTCAAAGATTTGCGCACAGGATATGAGGTGGGAAATTATCAGTCAGTTCTGGATGGAGATTTGGATGGCTTCATCATGGCCGCTTTGAGCCAAAGAATTGGCAAGGAAGAATAAATATTTTTGGGATCTTTCTCAAACTTCCCATTTTGTTATCCTCGCGCAGGCGGGGATCCAGAAGATCCTAAATTCAAACTAAAATCATGAGTTCAATGTTACGACCTCATGTATCCTCCTTGCGCGAGGATGACGAACTGGAAAATAATCTATTTTTGTGGCCAAGAGCGACAAAAATTATCTATTCTTCCACTGCACTTTGTAAAGATCCAATCTTCTATCTTTCAAATTCTGCACGGTTCCAGAGTTTCTAGCGCTCATTAGCGATTCAATATTCAAATCACAAATCACCACCATTTCAGTATTTGGTGTTGCGGTTCCAGCAACTCCATCACGTGCAAAAGGAAAATCACATGGTGTGAGAATGCAGCTTTCAGCATAGTTAATATCCATGTTTGAAACATTAGGCAAATTCCCCACTGTTCCCGACATAACAACATAAATTTGGTTCTCAACAGCTCGAGCCTGACAGCAATAACGCACTCGGTTGTAACCTTGTCTTTCATCAGTACAAAAGGGCACAAAGAGAATTTTCATTCCCTGATCGGTCAGATAGCGAGGAAGTTCGGGGAATTCCGAATCGTAACAAATCAAAACTCCAATAGTTCCACAATCGGTTTCAATGGTTTTGACATGGTCAGCGCCACAAACATTGCGCCAATATTTTTCTCCTGGGGTGATATGAATTTTGGCTTGAGTGTGGACAGAACCATCTCTTAGAAAAACATAGGCCACATTCTCAATTTGATTCTTCTGATTCTTTGTTGGATGAGTGCCACCGATAATATTAATATTGTAAGAAATCGCCATTTGGCGAAAGAATTCAACATATTCTTCGGTAAATTCTGATAATTTCTCGATATTTTCATCACTAGAAGCAGATTTGTTTTTGTACATCGAAATTAGTGGCAAAGTGATATATTCTGGAAAAACCACAAAATCTGCTTTGTAATTCGATGCCACATCAACAAAATATTCCACGCTTTTGCCAAATTCGGCAAAATTATTTACTTCCCTAACTTGAAATTGCACCGAAACAACTCGAGCAGTTTGATTATTTCGTCCCTTTTGAACTGAATATTTCCTAGTTTCTGGGCAATATTTATGATTTTCCCACACCATGAAAGCGGCATTATTTTCGGACTCAGTATCACCATACAAATAATCTTTCAGAACCTTAATAAATTTAAATCCATTGCGAAGTTGGAAATTAATGATGGGGTCTTTAATCTTTTTTTCCATGACTTGCTGCACATAATCTTCTGGAGATTTAACCTTTTTTTTCTTGCGCAAGAAATGTGGCATTCTGCCGGCAATGACAATTCCTTTGAGATTCAACTCCTTACATAAAGTTTTTCGAGCATTGTAGAGCCTTTGACCAACTCTTAATCGGCGATAATCTTCGTCAACCACAACTTCCATTCCATAAAGATAATCCCCATTTTTGTCATGTGTAGAGGCAAATCCACCACCAGTTATTTCTTCATAATTGTGATCTTTAAAAGCGATTTCTTCTTTAGTGATAAAGGTTGCGCAATAGCCAATAATTTTACCGTCAAACTCCACCACAAATTGCCCTTCGGAAAAATTGCTTAATTGACCATTGAGCATTTCAGAAGAAAATCCCATATCAGAATTCCCCTTGTAAACTTTCAAACCAAGTTTAGTAATCTGGGAAATATCCTTGCGGTTTGCTTTGCGAATATCGACTTTAGCTTTGTGAATTGTGCTCATGTTGAATCAATAATTAAATTAATAGAATGATCTTTAAGCGTAGTTTTTTGAAAAGGAAGTGTGTTGAAGGAATGATAATATCACAATTTTGTTGCAATATCAACAAAGGATTGAAATCGATTTTGTGGTATTGATTGCCAATTCTAAATCTAGAGGCGGAACAGGAATCAAGCTAATGATTTTAAAAACCTAAAGCCGGATACAAATTTACTCTTTCTGACAAAATTTCCTGCCAAACTCTGATCAATTCGACATTAGCATAAATCGTATTTCTGCGCAATTGTGGCAAATACATCAATTTGCCATCGCCTTGTTGATATTGGTCAAAAGAGTTCGTGAAGAGACAATAGAAGCTTGCCTTGCCCGTATGCGAGCAATTTTGATGACAACCCTCACCACAATCTTGGGTCTAATCCCAATGATGCTATTTGGCGGATATCTTTGGTATCCAATGTCAGTAGTAATTATTTTTGGGCTGGCGATCGGAACAATTTTGACTTTAGGATTTGTTCCAGTTTTGTATGTGATATTTTTTAAAGACCTTTAAGGAGCTAATACCATTTCCTATTCTGAGTGAAAAATGGTATTAGAAATTTGGATTTGATTCTATTGCAACTTGGATAATCGTGATGAATAAACTTGTTTTTTAATATTAGAATTAACTTCTTTAGAATTTTTTGAGATAGTTCTTTCAATCACAGATTCGGCTTCTGTTTCTATTTCTACCTTTTTTCCATTCTCATCATTTGTGGTTTGGCAGGATTGGCCAAATCTGGCAATGCTTCTTGATCAAGATCAGCTTCAAACATCCAATCAGCTTTTTCTTTGACAGACTCAGAATATTTTACTCCTAAAGAAAAACAAAAAAGAGTTAAGAAAAAAATTAGGATGATTTCAAGAGTTTTGGTCATGGTTAAAAATAAAGGTGTTTTAGTAAAGAAGGATAAGGGGGTTTTGTGATGTTGATTAAGAAACTAACATTGCAATTGGATTTTCAATGAATTTTTTGAGTGCCTTAATAAATTCAGCCCCAACTGCACCATCAACTGATCTGTGATCAGATGACAAAGTCACATTCATGATTGTTGCAACATCAATATCGCCGCCAATAACGATTGGTTTGGCAACACCAGCTCCAACTGCCAAAATACAGCTTTGAGGTGGGTTGACAATTGCTTGGAAGCTGTCGATTCCATACATTCCAAGATTGGAAATGCTAAAACCACCACCTTGAAATTCTTCTGGTTGCAATTTGCCGTCTTTAGCTTTTTTTGCCAAGATCTTCATTTCAGCAGATATTTCTTGAAGTGATTTTTGATCCGCATTTCGAATGATTGGAGTGATCAAACCACCGTCAACCGCAACTGCCACAGAAACATCAACATTGTTGTAAAGCAAAATAGACTCATCAGTCCAAGAGCTGTTGGCCGCAGGAACTGCTTTTAGTGCCAAAGCAACTGCTTTGATGACAAGATCATTGACTGAGATTTTATATTCTGGTTTTCCAGCAGAGTCAAGATTAGCAAGCTCATTGAGTGCTTTTCTAACTTCCATCAATTTGTCAATGTTCAAATCTGAACTCAAATAGAAATGTGGAACAGTTTGTTTTGATTCAAGCAAACGGCGCGCGATAACTTTTCTGACATTGCTATTTTTTGATAAGGAAAATTCTTCTGGATTGCGATTGATGACTCCAACAGACCTTGATGATTTGGCGCTCAAAACATCGTCTTTAACAATTCTTCCTCTTGGACCTGATCCTGAAATATTACTTAAATTAATATTTTTATCTGCTGCGATTCTTTTGGCAAGTGGACTTGCTACGATTCTGCTGTTATTAGCTTGAGGAGCAGTCACTTGAATTTGAGATTTTACTTCTTCAATTTTTGGAGTTTCGGTTTTTGCTTCTGGAGATTTTTTTGCGCACTCAGCTTGATAAGAATCAAGAGCTGATTTATCTTCATCTTCTTCCAAAATCAAACCAATCAAACCATTAACTGGAACATTCTCGGTCCCTTCAGCAACTAAAATTTTTCCCAAAATTCCTTCATCTGCAGCTTCAACTTCCATTGTGGCTTTGTCAGTTTCAATCTCAGCAATAACATCACCAGATTTGATTGTATCTCCTTCTTTTTTGATCCATTTAGCAAGATTTCCTTCGGTCATTGTTGGTGAAAGAGCCGGCATTAAAATTTCAATTGGCATGTTTGTGTTGATTGATTTAAGGTCAGGAAAGCCGCGAGATTATTCGCTTGCGATTAAAATGTCCATATTATTTTCTTTCTTTTCTAATAATCACAAAATGAATAAACTTCCAAAAGCAGTAATATTTGATTGGGACAACACTCTAGTGAATAGCTGGTCAGCAATTCATTTTGCTCTCAACAGAACCATGGAAAAAATTGGCAAGGATTTGTGGAGCGAAGAAAAAGTCAAAAAAGGAATTCACAAATCGGCCCGTGATCTTTTTCCAGAATTATTTGGGAATCGTTGGGAAGAGGCAGCAGAAATTTTCAAAGAAAACTACCGAGCACAACATTTGCAGAAAGTAAAGTTTATGCCCCGAACAGTCGATTTAATTGATTTTCTGAACAAAAAAAATATTCCATTATTCGTTATCAGCAACAAAACCGGCGAAGCTCTTCGTCTCGAAACCAATCATTTGG
>JBLHSZ010000028.1:0-10483 GCA_047627095.1 Rickettsiales bacterium | reverse complement strand
GAGAGTAGAAGGAGTTTTTTAAAAATAGTGCGCACTTAATTAAGTAGATTTTGGTTCATACCAAAACAAAAATCTTCAAGACATGATATTAATTATGCCTTGAAGATTATTGTTGAGATAAAAATTATAATCCCCAATCTACCGATCTTATTTGAATAAATCTACCAATTGTTGTAGCAAAAACATTCGGTAAAAATGGCTTAGCGATATATTCGTTACAACCAGATTTTGAAACAATTTCTTTTTTCTCTTCTTCACTAGCAAGAGCAGTGACGACGATAACAGGAATATCTTTTAATTCATCATCATCTTTAATTGCTCTACAAATATCAACTCCAGAACTATCAGGCATTTTGATGTCCAATATAATTAAATCAGGTTTTTCTTCTTTTACTCTTTCAAAAGCATTAACCCCTTCAAAAACCTGAATGGTATCATGACCCAATTGCTTGATAATCATGTCAGCTATTTTTTGATTAAGTTGATTATCTTCGATAATCATTACTTTTTTTGATTCTACGGGAGCGCTCATTGGATTGGTTTTGTTTGATTGATAACTTTATAAAGGTGCAAAAATAGCAAGGCGAACTTTAGTTTTGAGAACACACCGTGTCAATAAAATTTTACAAAGAAAATGTCCTGTTTCATTATGAAACAATTTTCAATCCTAAATAACTTCTCCGACCAAACAGCTAGGTCTTGCACTAAGGATTCTAACATCAACCATTTTTCCTAAATATTTAGCGTCAGGATCTTCAATTACTACCGATTGCAAATGAGGGCTTTTACCGATCATTTGTCCGACTGATTTCTCTTTATTTGCATTGGGTTTTCGGTCAAATAAAACTGGAAAAACCTGCCCTTCAAATTGTTTATTGTAAATAATTTGCTGATCCATCAAAAGATTCTGTATCTTTTTTAATCTGACATCCTTTATTTTTTCATCAACTTGAACAGCGTCTGCGGCCGGAGTTCCTGGGCGAGGTGAATATTTAAAAGAATAGCATTGTGAAAATCCAACTCGCCTAATCAAATCCAAAGTATCTTCAAAATCCTGATCAGTTTCTCCCGGAAAACCAATAATAAAATCTGACGACAAACCCATATCTGGCCTGGCTTTTTTTAGTTTTTCGATAATTTTAAAATAATCCTGTCTCGTATGTTTGCGATTCATCGCCTTGAGAACATTGTTCGATCCTGATTGAACTGGCAAATGCAAAAATGGCATCAATTTTTCTACTTCTGCATGAGCAACAATCAACTCCTCATCCATATCCCTTGGATGTGAGGTCGTGTATCTAATTCTTTTTATTTGCTCAATTGTGGCAATTTTTCTGATCAATTTTGCAAGGCTAGAAACCTCACCGTTCTCATCCAAACCATGATAGGCATTAACATTTTGACCCAAAAGATAAATCTCAATCGCACCTTTATTAGCAAGATTTTTTGCCTCATTATAAATTTGCTCAACCGACCTAGAAAACTCTGCGCCACGAGTATATGGAACCACACAAAAAGTGCAGAATTTATCACAACCTTCCTGAATAGATAAAAAGCTACTAGCTGCACTTTTTTGCGCACTTTCCTTCAAAACGTCAAATTTGTTATTAGGCTTAAAATCCAAATCAATCTGACGACCCTTCTCCCTCAAAACCTTTCCAACCAGATCTGGCAAAGTTTGATAGCTTTCAGGTCCAACAATAATATCCGTAACTGGCGCTCTTTTGAAAATTTGTTCACCCTCAGCCTGCCCAACACAACCAGCAACAACAACAATCATTTGCTTGCCAGCTTCTTTCATATTGGCTTTATGTTTTTTAATTCTTCCCAAATCACAATAAAGCTTTTCTGCCGCTTTTTCTCTAATATGACAAGTATTAACAATCACCATATCCGCTTCATCTGGCTTATCGACAGATTGATAACCAATATTTTGCATCAAATCACCCATACGCATCGAGTCATAGACATTCATCTGACAGCCGTAGGTTTTGATGTAAAGTTTTTTTGGGGTTGTTATTTCCATCCGCTAAAAATAATAATTTCAAAAGTTGCAACAATATCATCAGCTCTTTGAGGCTGATTTGTGGGCGCCAAATATAGATTCCGATAGTTTTCTGTCAAATCAAATAAAAACTCCTTGGTCATAAATTTTCGACTTCGAGAACTCAAAATATTGCTTTGCCCCATATCTTTTAAATCATTAAATAGTTTTTTGAGGCTAGAATATGAAACTTCAAAGGAATGTTTTTCACAAACAACGTCTTTCAATCCAGCTTTTTGCAAAAGCATTCCAGCACTTTTAATGTCAATATTGGGAGAAACTCTTGGTGAAATTTGTCCATAAAGTTTTTCTTCAGTTTTAAAAAAAACCTCCTTTAATTCTTTTAAATTTTCTTCTCCAAAAAAACTGGCAATAAAAACTCCTTTCGGCTTCAGAAGTTTTCTTGTTGCAATCAAATTTTTAGGAATATCGTTAATTAGATGCAAATTGAGATTATTAATCACCAAATCAAATGATTGCTCTTTAAAGCAAAAATTCTCATCGTCCATCACCAAATCGAGATTATTTTTATCTACCATTTTTGATGAATAGTCTACCTGAACCAATTTCTTCACTTTTTCCAAACCCAAAATTTCTCTACCTACAAAACCGTCAGCCGCTCCAATTTCTAAAGCATTATCAAAGTTTCTTTTGCAATCCAAAATGCTTTGGATGATGATTTGACCAATTTCTTGATGAATGAAACCCGCTCCAACAAATTTATCGCAATAACGATTTTTATTTTTCTTTAAGATGTCTCGATTAAAAAGTGCCACAAATATGATAAAAAAATTAACTAAAGTAATATTATCCACCATCTTTCCCAAGACTTGTCTAATCTGCAACAAGATAATTTCCGGAGGTGAATTTTGCTCTGATGATTGGAATAAGCTACATTTTTTACAGAAACCCGCTTGTGATATTTGTTTTGAACCTTTTGAATTCAAAACAGATGACAAAATGGTTTGTGGAAAATGTCTACAAAAAAGACCTTCTTATTTTCAAGCTTTATCAGTTTTTAAATATGACCAAACAAGTCGTGATTTAATCGCCAAATTCAAATATTTTGATCAGATCCATTTGACAAAATATTTTTCAAAATTAATGCTCCAAAAATCAGAAGATATTATTGGTGATATCGATTTTATTGTTCCTGTTCCACTTCACAAATTCCGAATCATTAGACGAAAATACAATCAATCCGCCCTACTTGCCAAAAATATTTCCAAGCTGTCCAAAAAAGAATCTATTCTTGATTTATTAATTAGAACCAAGAATAACAAACCCCAAGCCAGTTTAAATCAAAAGAAAAGACAAAAAAATGTTGCTGGGATTTTCAAAGTAGAAGAAAAATATTTACCGAAAATAAAAGGGAAAAATATTTTACTACTAGATGATGTAAAAACAACTGGAGCAACAGTGGAAAGCTGCTGCAGGATCTTAAAAAAATCAGGAATAAATCGGGTTTATGTTTTAACTCTAGCAAGAACGGTTATTTCTCAATAACCCTAACCTTACAAATAAGGTCAGGAGCAGTTTTTTTCTGCTTAATAATTATATGAATTTGCATCCAAGCAAGAGTAACTAATCCAAACGCTAAATTGAAGCTATTGCCCATTATTGCATTATAAATGTTGATTTTATACATCATCGAATAAGAGAAAATATAAAAAGCAAAAATCCACGGAGCAAAGGATAACAAATAATGAGAAAGGCTGGTCATAAAGCTCAACCTATCACCATTATCTCTAACCGTAATAATTTTCATAATTTTCTTACCGATCGTAGCTCTCCATCTTGAAGAATTTCCATATGCATAATAAAGAGCTCCGGACACGAAAACGATAAGAAAAAACAATAAAACTGATTTTGTGATTGAATGCTGAGCAATAAATTGTATTTTTTCTGGATCGTTTCCAGCAACATTGCTATTAAACTTTTCTTGAAATTCATTGCGAAGATTCAATACTAGTTGTTTTATCCATAAATTAGCAAGAATCGTAAACACAGTTACCCTGATAATATTAGCAATAATAATATCAATAACAGAGGCGACAAACCTTTTAAGGCTGCTAGCATTTTTGGTTTCTAATTCCATAATATTTTAAAAAATTTAAGCAAAAAATTGTCCATCATTCTTAATAAATCTCAAATTAAATCAATAGTTGAAATTGCCCTTGAAGCTGGTGAAATTGCTATGAAATATTTTCGAGACAAAAACTTAAAAATTGACCACAAATCCGATAATTCACCAGTAACAATTGCTGATTGCTTGATAAGTGAATTGATTGATAAGCATCTAAAAAAAATGCTCCCCCAAATTCCTGTCATATGTGAAGAAGGAGAAAATCGTGATTTTAGAAACGGTATTTTCTGGCTTATTGATCCGATTGATGGAACCAGCAGTTTTGCGGCGGGAAACCCTGAATTCACCATAAATATCGCTTTAATTAAAAATAAAAAACCAATTTTTGGCCTAATTTCCGCCCCTGCAATCGACAATTATCCTTTCTATCATACTGATGAAAATCAGAATTTGATTAGATACTGCATAAAAAACAAAAGCTCAGAAAAATTCACCCCACCCCAAAATAATGATGATTTAATAGCTATTGCCAGCAAAAGAAGTCCTAATGAAGATATTTTAAATTGGCTAGAATCTAACTCCTACCCTGCCCCGAAAAAGATTCTAAAAGTTTCATCATCACTTAAATTCATTTATTTAGTTGAGGGAAAAGCAAACTTCTACCTACATCTGAGAAGATCTATGGAGTGGGATACTGCCGCCGGACAAGCATTGATCATCGCTTTTGGGGGGCGGGTTATGAATTTAGATAAAAGTGAATTTCTTTATCAAAAAACCGACCTAGAAAATCCATCTTTTTTTATTAATCAATTCAACAACATAAAACATTGAAAACTTTTTTAGAAAAAATTTCTTATCAATTCAATAATCCAAAATTACTTGAAGAAGCCCTCACTCATCCAAGCTTTTCAAAGAAAAATAAGAACTTAAATTATCAAAGATTAGAATTCTTAGGTGATACAGTTCTGGCTCTTATCATTTCTGAAAACTTAATGCAGAAATATCCCAACGACACCGAAGGAGAACTTTCTCGAAGAAGAGCTCATCTAGTTTCAGGCGATATTTTATCATCTATTGGCGAAAAAATAGGGATCGGTGAAGTAATAAAATTTTCCGAAGGAGAAAAAATTATTGGAGGAAAAGTCAATAAGCACAATCTAGAAAATGCTTGCGAAGCTTTGATTGGAGCAATTTATCTTGATTCGGATTTGGAACATTGCCGAGAATTTATTTTATCAAATTGGCAAAATCTGATTGAACAAAATATCAAAGCCCCCAAAGACCCCGTTTCATTCCTACAAGAAATGATTCAATCAAAATCTCAAAAGCTACCGATCTACAATATTGAAAAAATTGGAGGAAATAGCCACAAACCAGTTTTTGAAGCAATCCTACGATTTGACGATAAAGAATATCGCTCCGAAGGATACTCCAAAAAAGAGGCCCAAAAAAATGCCGCTACTCTAGCAGTTAATGATTTAGACAATTAAAAATCCCAATTTATAACTAAGGTTTTCTAACCAATCTCTTGAAAAGTTTTTGTCAAAATATTGATTGCCTCACGAATATTGCTTTCATCAATAATCAAAGGAGGTAAAAGTCGAACCACATTTTCACCAGCTCCGACTAACAATAGTCCATTTTCTTTCAAGTCATTAACAACATTTACGGGTATAAACTTCTCCTGCAACCTCATTCCTAGCATCAAGCCAACTCCCCTCACCTCAGCAATCACATGGGGAAATTTTTCTTGCAATTGTTGCAAACCAGATTTTAATAAATCAGCATTTTTTCTGACCTCACTCAAAAATCCATCCGCCAGAATTGTTCCCAAAACCGCATCTCCGACCGCCATTGCTAAAGGATTTCCTCCAAAAGTAGTTCCGTGAGTTCCAATTATCATTCCTCTGGCCGCATCTTTAGTAGCAAGACAAGCTCCAAGTGGAAAACCACCACCTATTCCTTTGGCAGAAGAAATGATATCGGGAATCACATCAAAATATTCATAACCATACAAATACCCCAACCTTCCAAAGCCACATTGAACCTCGTCAAACATCAAAAGAAGTTCATTTTCATCAGCTAATTTTCGCAAATCAGACATAAATTCTTTTGTCAAAACCCGAATTCCTTCTTCACCTTGAATTGGCTCAATAAGGATCCCTGCGGTTTTGCTAGTGATAGCATTTCGAACCGCCTCAATATTTCCGAACTCAACATTGTCAAAACCATCTAACGCTGGCTCAAAACCTTCCAAATATTTTTCTTTCGCTGCAGCTGAAATTGTCGCCATTGTCCGACCATGAAAAGCTCCTTTAAAAGTGATAATTCGATTTTTATCAGGCTGATTCTTAGAATAAAAATAACGTCGAATCATTTTGATTCCACATTCAACACTTTCGGCTCCTGAGTTGCAAAAAAAAACATGATCAGCAAAAGTTGCTGCAATCAAATCATCAGCAAATTTCTCAAGCTCTGCTCCCTGATAAATATTAGAAACATGCCATAATTTTTCTGCCTGTTTTTTTAGCGCTTCCACCAATTTTGGATGACAATGACCCAAGGAATTAACAGCAATTCCTGCGCCAAAATCTAAATATTTTTTACCCTCATTGTCGAATAGAAAAGCGCCTTGTCCACGAGAGAATTTAACGTTCATGCGACTATGAATTGGAAGTAAAGATTGGTTTGTCATTTTAACAGTTAATTGTAATTAAATCGGGGTGGTAATGATTATAGAATTAGCAATAAAAATAAAGAATTTTCTTGAAGTTAGGGGTTTTTTATTGTTTTATTGCCGATATTTCAAATACTAAATATTGTTCATGCTGATTGATTCTTTGACAAATAAACAAAAAATCCTTGATCACTTCCTAGAATCTTGCCTTTTTGAAGGTTGGAGCGATAAAGCTTTGGAAGAAGCTTTTGCTAAAGCTGAAATTGACATTAAATTCCTGCCTTTCATTTTTGAGAATGGTGCTGCCGATATTGCTGATTTTTTTATTAATAATATTGATGATAAGATGCTAGAAATGGCAAAAGATTTTGATTTTGAAACCATGAAGATTCGCGATAAAATCAAAAATCTAGTCAAAATACGTCTAAAAATCAACCAAACTTTCAAACCACAAATCCAAAAACTAATCACTTTTTATCTAAAACCTCAAAATTCACCACTAGCTTTCAAAAGTTCATACAAAACCGCCGATTTGATGTGGAAAATAGCTGGAGATAACGCTACTGACTTCAACTTTTACAGCAAACGAATGATTCTGGCAAAAATATACATCCGGACTTTATTGAGTTTTTCCAAAGACGAATCGATAAATAACCAAAAAACCTTAAATTTATTAGATAAAGAAATTGAAAAAGTGATAAAATTCACCGCTTTTAAGTTTAAAGTTAAAAATTCTTGCCAAAAAGCTAGCAAAATATTAAAAAAAGCTGCGAATTTAAAATCCGATTTCAAACAAAACCCTAAAAATTTTATTAAGAGCCTACCCTTTTTTCGACTTTATAAATAAAAATAAGCATAAAAATCATTATGGAATTTAGTCTTGCTGACGGTGTAATTTTCTTTATCGTTTTTATCTTTGCTTTTTTAGCTTTCCTAAAGGGATTAGTTAAAGATCTCTTCTCTACACTAAACTTAATTTTTGCCACAATTTCCTCATATGCCATTAGTCCTATGGTTACCGATCTAATTGCTAATGGAAAATATCCACAAATGCTGGTTGATATGGGGGTGAGATTTGTGATTTTTGTGGTAATTCTGATCCTAGCATCAATCATTACCTCCAAAATATCAAAGCCTTTGAATGAAAGAATACCATCAGCAATCAATCAATCTCTTGGTTTTGGTTTTGGTTTTGCTAAAGGATATTTTATTCTAGCTTTTATTTTTTCAGCCTTTTTATCACTTTACGCAAAAAATTCATATGAAAAAATTGGCCCCACATGGTTCCAAGATTCAAAAAGCTACGATCTTTTATTGGTTGGATCAGAAACATTAAGACCATTCACTGACGATTTCATCAACCAAATAAAAGGTGATTCTATTGAAAAATTCAGCAGTCAAATTTACGATGAGAAAGATATTCTCAAGTCATCCCCAGGAACAATCCAAAGAATCATGGAGCAAAAAAACACATATGAATATCTTGAAAAATATGGAGAACTTCCAAGTGAAAAAAAATCTGAGGGCGTGACTGAAGATGAGGATGTTGGATATAGTGATGATCAACTATACAAACTAAAAAGACTTATTGAAATTGTTCAATAAAATATTATTTATTAATTATAAACTTTAAAAACTAAAACTATGTTCGATTTAACAGGAAAAAAAGCATTAATCACCGGCGCAACCGGAGGAATTGGCGGACAAATCGCCAAATCACTAAGTGCCGCAGGAGCCACAATTGTCATCTCAGGAACCAGAGAAGAGAAGCTCAAAGAGCTTTCAGCTCAAATCAGTGGAGATACTCACATCCTACCTTGCAACCTCAGTGTCGTTGAGGAAGTCGAAACTCTTTTTGACAAAGCTGAAGCACTAGTTGGGCAAATAGATATCTTAGTTTGTAATGCTGGAGTCACTAAAGACGGTCTTGCCATTAGAATGAAAAATGACGATTGGGATCAGGTTTTGAATATTAACCTCAAATCAACTTTCATTTTAAATCGTAATGCCATCAAAAAAATGATGCGCAGAAAAAATGGTCGTATCATCAATATCTCCTCTATTGTTGGAGTTAGTGGAAATCCAGGACAAGCAAATTATGTGGCATCGAAAGCAGGAATGATCGGTATGTCAAAATCTTTCGCTCTAGAAATTGCTTCACGTGGAATCACCATCAATTGCATTGCCCCAGGATTCATTGCTACTCAAATGACTGAAGTTCTAACCGACACACAAAAACAAGCAATACTGTCTTCGATCCCCGCTGGAAAAATGGGATCTCCAGAAGATATTGCATCATCAACTGTCTTCTTAGCAAGTAAAGAATCTGGATATATCACCGGCCAAACTCTTCATATCAATGGTGGAATGTTAATGGTTTAAATATGAATAACAAATTTGACATCACAATCATTGGCGGTGGTTTTTCAGGTCTAACCTCTGCCCTCTACCTAGCAAAATCAAACCCCAATATCAGAATTGCTCTTCTTGAAAGATCTGATATTTTGAACCAAGAAAGAAAAAGAGATGGAAGAGCTTTCGCAATCTCCAAATCATCATTGGAAGCATTTGACAAAATCGGCATCACAAAAGATATTGTTCCTTATGCAGGAACAATCAAAAAAATAAAAATTGTCGATGGAAATTCACCTTTTTATCTAAATTTTAACGCCGGAAACCATTCTAGCGAAAATAATCTTTCAGAAAGATTTGGATTAGTAATAGAAAATTTTCATATCCATAATGCCCTAAGAAATGCTGCGGTGGACCAAGAAAATATTGAAATAATTTGCCCAAATTATTATAAAGAAATCACTTTCCAAGATAATCAATCGTCAATAATTCTTGATAACCAAAGACAAATCGAGTCTAAACTAATTTTGGCATGCGATGGCAGATTTTCTGCTTTACGAGAAAAATTCGATATCAAAACTTTCCAAAAATCATATGGGCAAACCGCTTTGGTTTTCAATATATCCCACTCTCTTCCTCACCAAAACATCGCTTTAGAGAAATTCTTACCTGACGGACCTTTCGCAGTTTTACCGATGAAAGATGATTATGAATCTTCAATTGTTTGGACACTGAAAAATGACAAGGCAGAAACTATTTCGAAGATGGATAAAAAGAACTTCCTACATCAACTAGAAAGATCCTCAGGTGATTACTTAGGGGAAATCAATCTACTAAGCACTCCATTCAAATATAATCTAGATCTTATCGTCGCTGACAAGTTCTATCACCAAAGAATGGTATTGATTGGAGATGCTGCTCATGGAATTCACCCAATTGCCGGACAAGGATTCAATCTTGGTGTTGACGACATAAAATTCCTAAATGATTTAATTGCAGAAAACTTAGAATGTGGACTAGATATTGGATCTGAAATTCTTTTGGAAAAATACAACAAAACCAGAAAAATAGGAGCTTACAAGATGGTTGCTGCAACCGATGGTCTTAATGGTCTTTTTTCTAACGATTCCAAAACCCTTAAAATTATTAGAAATAGCGGACTTGCCATGGTTGAGAAAGTCCCTATCCTAAAAAAATTCTTTATTAAAAACGCTGGGGGATAAAACCGTTAAAAAAATAGCCTTAACGGCTGTTTTTAGGTTTTATGAGGAAAATCTGCGATTTTTCTCGGGAGCAAGTCGTCTTCGAGCCACAGGCGAAGAAA
>JBLHSZ010000027.1:0-10562 GCA_047627095.1 Rickettsiales bacterium | reverse complement strand
AGACAGTTTATTTTTGATGAAAAAATGTCCAATGAAGATGAAATAAAGGTTATTGATAAGAGGGTAAAATCTGAAGTTAATGAAATCGCAGAATTTGCAAAAAATAGTCCAGAGCCTGACGAGTCAGAATTAATGACTGATATTTATACGGAAAACAAATAATCAAAATTAACATTTTTTTAATTAAAGAAGAATACAAATGGCACTTAGAAAATTAACAGTTAGAGAAGCATTGTGTGAAGCAATGGCAGAAGAAATGAGATCAAATGAAAAGGTTTATGTGATGGGTGAAGAGGTCGCAGAATACAATGGGGCCTACAAAGTCACTCAAGGATTGCTTGCTGAATTTGGTGATAAAAGAGTTATTGATACTCCAATCACTGAACATGGTTTTGCAGGACTCAGCATTGGTTCGGCCTTTGTTGGTCTTCGTCCCATTGTTGAGTTTATGACTTTCAATTTTGCCATGCAGGCGATTGATCAGATTATTAACTCTGCTGGAAAAACTAATTATATGTCCGGTGGTCAGGTGGTTTGTCCGATCGTATTTCGTGGACCAAATGGTGCGGCTTCACGCGTTGGCGCTCAACATTCTCAATGCTATGCGGCTTGGTATGGCGCAATTCCAGGATTGAAAGTTGTGGCTCCATACAGTGCAGCTGACGCTAAAGGATTGCTAAAAGCGGCAATTCGTGATCAAAATCCAGTTATTTTCTTGGAAAATGAGCTGATTTATGGCATGAGTTTTGAAGAGGAACATGACGATGATCATGTGGTAGAAATCGGTAAAGCCAAAATTATGCGCGAAGGTTCAGATGTTACTATTGTCGCCTTCTCTTTGATGGTTAAATATGCACTTGATGCTGCAGAAGAATTGGCATCTCGCGGCATTGAAGCAGAAGTGATCGATCTTCGTTCCATTCGTCCTTTAGACAAGCAAACTATCATTGAATCCGTTCAAAAAACCAATCGATGTGTTGTTGCTGAAGAAGGATTTCCTTTTGCTAGCATTGGTAGTGAAATTTCTGCAATGTTGATGGATGAAGCTTTTGATTATTTGGATGCTCCTGTAAAAAGACTAGCATCAGTTGACGCCCCGCTTCCATATGCGGCAAATCTAGAAAGTTTGGCATTGCCAAAAGCGATTGATATCGTTGATGCTGCTTTAGAAGTTTGTTACAAAAAATAGAATAACACATAAAGATTTTTGAGCTCATAAATCATCGCTCCTTTTAATCTCAATATTTTCTAGATATTTGGTTTTGAAAAAATTTCCTATCACAAAACAAATTTTTGTCACCATCTGTGTTGCCACGGCTGTGATGCTGTATTTTATCTATTACGCATTTTTTGGCAGTCATGGAGTGATAAAATATTTCTCTTTGAAAAACGAGTTACAAAATAAAGAATTAATAAAAGAAAGTTTGGTCAACAAAGTTCAAGATAAGCAGAATCTTGTTAATGGCATGAACAGTAAATCGCTAGATTTGGATTTGCTCGATGAGGAATCTAGAAAGAATCTTGGCTATTCTGGAAAGAAAGAAATTGTTATCTACGAAAACATTAACATTGCCCCAAACAACAAAAAATAGATTTCACTATGAAAGACTCAAAACATCGAATATCTAGTAAATTTTTTCATAAACACAAAATTCATCTTTTAGATAAAAACCCCTTTAAGACATATTTGGGGAAGGTCGTCGATTTTTTGAAGAACTTTAGGAAAAATAATGTAAAAAAGATTGAGTCGAATATGTTTCCTAGTAAAATTAACCAATCAAAAGATAATTATTTATTTGTTCCAGAGAAAACTAGTCCAACAGAAGATAAAGCATCATTTATACCTGAAAAAATATCCCAATCAGAGGATAAAACAGCTTTGACTCTGGAGAAGACCTGTCAAGAAATTGATTATAAAAAAGAAGTTGCTCGCAAAACATTCCATATTTTTACTATCCTGATTTTGCCAATCGCTTATATCTTTTTGACAAAAAAGATTATGTTGATGGTGATTTTACCACTTTCAATATTTATCGTCGCAACGGATTATTTACGTCATAAAAGTTCTTTTATTAATAAAATTTTCTACATCATTTTTGGTCGTATTTTGCGTGAAGCTGATTTGAAAAAATCCGGTAGAACAGGAGCAAGTTACACAGCGACAGCTGCGTTGTTAGTATTTGCTCTTTGTCCAAAAATAATTGCTATTTGTGCATTCTGTATCTTGGCCATTTCTGATGGGTTGGCGGCTTTGGTTGGGAAAAGAATATCTAGTAAAGAATTCTTTGAAAAATCAGTGGCAGGATCATCTGCTTTTGGGGTTAGTGCTCTGCTTATTTTGACGGTTTGTGGAATTTTGACCAATCAAGAATTTGGTTTTTATTTATTTGGTGTTTTTGCAGTTTTCGTGGTGACCATTCTTGAAGCAAGGCCAAGTTTTCTGAAAGTTGATGATAATTTCTTAATTCCAGTCGCATTTTCCACCATTATGGTGCTTTTTGGGTTTGTTTGGAATTTAAGTTATTAGATATTATTTTCATTTCCCGATTAAAAAGTTTATTTTAATCGAAAAATTATTATTCCTGTGGTTTTTCCGCAGATTTGTTCTTAAGATTTAGCTCCTCGATTTCCTTTTCGATTTCCTCTTTATTTTTATCCTTTCTGATTTTGTTAATCCCAGAAACCTGATGTTCATTGCCATACATGTCGATTATGGTGGTCATTTCATCTTCAATTTTGGTTTTTTGATTAGCAAGTTCAATTGCCATTTCATTCCTTATTTCATCAAGACCGATTTCTTTTCCCAAAATTCCTAATTCGTCTTTTGATTTAGCGATGAAATATTTTATTTTGCCAGCTATTTTGATCAAATATCGTGCGACCTCAGGAAAATCCTTCGGTCCAATTATGAAAAAAGCGATGATAGCGAGAAATAGAAATTCGATTAGTGAGATTCCAAACATAAGTTTAATATTTATGAGTTATGGGTTACGCGTGATGAATCGTGAGATCTTTATTGATAATTCGTGACTAATTATTCATATCTTCCATGTCGGTATTGGCATCGATATTGAGTAATAATCCAAAACCAATGAGCATGGTTGCTGTGATTGTTCCGCCATATGAAATTAATGGTAGTGGAGCTCCGACAACCGGAAGTAATCCCATCACCATTCCCATATTCACAAAAACATGGATGAAGAGAATATTTATGATTCCAAATACTAAAAGACGACCATATTGATGTTTGGATTTCATTGCAATTCTAGTGCCCAAATAGATCATTAATGCGTAGGAAAATATGGTAAATAGGCTGCCAAACATTCCTAATTCTTCAGCAAGCATTGTGAAAATGAAATCGGTTTGTTTTTCTGGTAAAAACTCTAATTGGCCTTGTGTACCACCCAAATATCCTTTGCCAAAAATTCCTCCCGATCCAATTGCAATTTTCGATTGGATGATGTTGTAACCAGTTCCGAGTGGATCATTGTCTGGATTGAGGAAATTCAAAATCCTTTCTTTTTGATAATCATAAAGCATAAAAATCCATAAAAATGGAACTGCAATAAGGACAGAAACTCCAGCTAGAATAAATTTCCACATCCTAACTCCAGCTAGAAATAAAATTGAGATACCCACCAAAAGCATAATGATTGCAGTTCCTAAATCGGGCTGATTAAAAACCAATAATGCGGGCGCTAATATCATAATAATCGGGATTATGATGTATTTTATCTGTCCGATTTTATCGGCATCAATACTGTAAAAATATTTTGCTAGTGAAAAAACTAGACAGACTTTCATGATTTCTGAGGGTTGGATAGCAATTCCTCCGATTCGGAACCATCTGGTTGCACCCATAGCGTTGTGACCCATTATGGCAACTGCGATCAGCAGAACTAAAGCGATTGCGTAATAAAAATAGGCAGTTTGGAGCCAGAACCTGATGTCGGTGATGGCGATAAAAATCATTATTGGAAAAAAAACGATGAAGAAGATTAGCTGTTTTGTAAGCCAAGGGTTGAAATTGCCTCCGGCGGCTGAATATTGCATGGCAAAACCGATGAAAGCTAGCAATAAAATTAGGCAGATGAATCGCCAATTTAAAGCAAAAACTTTTTCAAGAATTGTTTTGTCTTTTTCAAAATAAAATAGCATTTATGTAGGTTGGAAAAGTGCCGTCAACATTGGCTAATATTGGATACGTAGGTGTCATTAAAACATCTTGATATTAATAATCAAGTTGATTAGAGTCTTTGCAAAATCACTCCTCTTTTTACCCCTATTTGCAGCAATGAAACAGCCGGTTAATAAAAAAAACTCCAATACAAAAAACAGTAAAAATTCAAGCGGCGTAACTTCTGCTGAAAAAATAATCTCTGACAAATCTGATCAAAAATTTAAGATTAAAAGCTGGTATTCAAATAGATATCAAATTGTCGTGGCACAAAGAAATATTCTGTTCTTTTTAGCGTCACTTTTGACAATTTCAATGACCACTTCGATCATTTTTGTAAAATTCGTTGTTTCTTCAAAATCTCTTGATCCTTATGTTATCGAAATTGAGGCAAAAAGTGGAGTTCCAACTGTCGTCAACCAGCTAACGTCAAAAACTCTTACTGCTGATGAGGCGGTGAGAAAATATTTTATTCATCAATTTATTCAATCGGCGGCGGCTTACAATCCAAAAACCTACCGACTTGATGTTGAAAAAGTTCGATTGCTTTCAACGCAAAATATCTACTCTGGTTTTAGAAATAGAATAGACCCAAGAGCACTGGGTGTTGATTCTAGAATTAAGCTGAGGATCAAATCGATGAAATTTTTAGGATCTTCAAATGTTGAAATTCGTATTGTTAGAGATTTTTCTTCAAAAGAAAATGGCCCTTCTTCGAAAAATGAAATTATTAATATGGCGTTTAATTTCACAAATTTGCAATTGACTACCGAAGAAAGACTGATTAATCCGCTTGGATTTCAAGTGAGTGGCTTTTCAATCACTGAAGAAATATTCGATTATTAAAAATGATATTATTCCAATTAACCGACATTGCTAAATTATTGCTCAATAAAGCTCCGAAGATTATCGCATTATTTGTTTTAGTTACTGTTTTTTGGTCACAAAATATCTTGGCTCAAGTTGCGCCAATCACCACTGATTCTAGAATAAAAACCCTAGTCTACAGTTCTAATGAGGTTTTTCAGCTAAAATTCCATTATGGATATCAATCATTCATTGAATTTGCCGATGATGAAGAAACCGAAATGATTTCAATCGGAGAATCTTTTGCCTGGAGATTGACTCCTGCTGGAAAAAGATTGTTCATTCGTCCGTTGGAAATTGGTGCTCACACCAATATGACTGTTATTACCAACAAAAGAACTTATCAATTCGACATTGCGTCAGCAGAATATGACGGTCGAGCAGATGAAGAGTTGGTCTACACTGTTCGTTTCTACTACCCTGATCTTAGGGCAAATATTCCAATTCCCCCAAGTCTTTCAAAGCCAAATCCGGCTAATCGTCAAATTAAAAGACCAAGGGCGACTCCTCCAACACCGATTGTAAGGGCGCCGCTAAAACAGCAATTCTTCAACAAGCCTCTGAGTCTCGATATTGTCAAATCTAAGAAAACAAATTTGCAATATTCGGTTGCTGGAAAATCAGGAAATATTACCCCTCTAAAAGTTTTTGATGACGGGAAAGAGACATATTTCCAATTCAAAGACAATAATTTGATCGTTCCAACTATCAATAAAGTCGACATTTTTGGTAATGAGCAATCAGTTGGATATGCAATTCGGGACCGCTTTATAGTTGTCTCTGGAGTGTCTCCACAATTCACTTTGAGACTGGCAGATAGTCTAATTTGTATTTTTAACGAAGGAATTGTCGCCCGTCCTGCTAATGCCAGAACTAATTTCTACCAAAAATAATGCTAGACGATATTAAATTAATCAAAACAGATTTTGCTGCTCAAATATTAACGGCTGATTCTTTGGAAGTATTAGAGGATTTGCGTTTAAAGTATTTAGGTAAAAAAGGTGAAATTACAGGCCTAATGATGGGATTGAAAAATCTTGATCTAGAAGGTAAAAAGACTTTTGGTGCTTTGATCAACAAACTAAAAACCGAATCTTTAGATGCAATTTTAAGCAAAAAAGAAGATTTGGAGATGGTCAGCCTTAATAAAAAACTAGCAGGTGAAAAGATCGATCTTACTACACCTGTCAGACAAGAATTTCAAGGCTCACTTCATCCAATTTCACAAACTATCCTACAAATCAAGAATATCTTCGGCAAGATGGGATTCTCAATGATTGAGGGTCCTGAAATTGAAGATGATTTTCACAATTTCAGTGCTCTGAATATTCCAGAAAATCACCCAGCAAGACAAATGCAAGACACATTTTATTTGCCAGAAAATGATGGTAAAAAGATGTTGCTTCGAACCCACACTTCCAGCGTTCAAATTCGTAAAATGCTAGAATCAAAGCCACCCTTGAAAATCGTTTCAATGGGTAAGGTTTATCGCAGTGATTCTGATCAAACTCACACGCCGATGTTTCACCAAATTGAGGTTCTGATGGTTGACAAAAATGTCAATATGGGAAACCTGAAATGGACGTTAGAAACTTTCTTGAAAGAATTCTTTGAAATAGACAACATTTCATCAAGATTTCGTCCAAGCTTTTTCCCATTCACTGAGCCTTCTGCTGAGATGGATATTGGTTTTGAAAAAAAAGATGGTCGAATAAAAATAGGATCTGACAAGAACTTTTTAGAGATTCTTGGTTGCGGAATGGTTCATCCAAAGGTTCTGGAAAATGTTGGAATTGATTCAAAAGAATATCAAGGATTTGCTTTTGGAGTTGGGATTGAGCGTTTAGCAATGTTAAAATACGGAATTAATGATCTTCGAATGTTTTTCGAAGGAGATATTAGATTTTTGAAGCATTACGGATAGTTCCAATAATGACTTTAGAATTTAATAACTCATATTAGCGGACATGATAAAACCAGACAATAGTCAAGAAAAAGACATTAAAAAATCGAGATCTGGATTTGCAGAAAGAGCAGAAGAAAGGAAGCAAGATTTTTTGTTGAATCATTACTCTTTTCATAAATGAATACCTATTGCCGTCGGCTCTTTTATAGAGGAGATTGTTTTCGTCTTTATTTATAAAACATTAAGCGCCACTTGATTTACAAATCCAAAAACAACACAAATCCATTTGTCAACCTAAAGCGATTAAATAAAAAATCGTTATTTCTACTTGCTGCCTTAAAGGTCATTTTCTTGATTGATTATATCAAAAATATAAGTTTTTCTAATTGCGGAGCTAATCTAATCAGGCTGGTTCTAATTTACACCCTGACATTCCTTCCTCCCCTCACACTCGCTAGCTCCCCTGTTTATGCTGCTGATTTACCAATAACTCCGGACGGCTCTACTAACACTCAAATTGATTCTGCCGCAAATGGTGTTCCAATCGTCAATATCGCCGCTCCAAATTCAGGTGGCTTATCTCACAATAAATTCATCGATTATAATGTGAATCCAAATGGATTAATTTTAAACAACGCTATAAATAGCCCCAATGGAATTATAACTACGCAACTTGGTGGCATTATTACTGACAATACCAATCTAGCCAACAGTGGATCAGCTTCAATCATTCTCAATGAAGTAACCTCAACTAATAAGAGCTATCTTAATGGCTACACAGAAATTGCAGGAAAACAGGCCGATCTAATCATCGCAAATCCCAACGGAATTCAAATGAACGGTGCCGGGTTCATCAATGTTAGCAGACTAACTGCTATTGTTGGAAGTTCTGATCAACTCAATCCTCACCCTGATGATTTAACCTTCGATTTATCTGGAAATAAAAATGCCGGTAATAATTTCTTACCTAAATTAACTATTCTTGGTCTTGGTCTAGACGTTACGCAAGTCTCGCGAACTGATCTCGTCGCTAACATAATGGAAATTGTTGCTCCTGTTTATGGTGGTGACAATGTTATAAATCTTAGAACTGGTGATAAGGAGTTTAATTTTTCTACAAAAGAAGTCACTTCAGACAACGCAAATCCCGGTTCAAATCAGCCAGATGAGATTGCCATTGACGCTTCCAATTTAGCAAATATCCAAGCCGGTCAAATCTATATGGTAGCTACCAAAGAAGGTTTTGGCGTTAAATATTCAGGAGATATGCTGGCTAGTCGCGGTGGAGTAAAGATTGACGCTAAGGGAAATATTACCTATGGAAATATCGCAGCTGAAGTTGGAAATATTGAAGTTAAAACCACCAATGGAAATATTATTGCAAATGGCATAGCTCAAACCAAAGATGTTAATAGTGATGTAATATTGGAAGCACAGAACAACATAATCAATTATGGCCAATTGCTCAGCTCCAGAGATATTATAGTAAAAGCGGGGAATATTTTTAGTAATCAAGGAGTTGAAATCAACCTCAGTGATAATGATTTTATTATCAATGCCGCTGGAATTGAGAATTCAGGAACTCTCTCATCTAATAATGATTTTACCATTAATAACGCTTTATTACTCATTAACCAAGGAGTTATTTCTGCCGCGAATAACATTAACATCACCTCCGATCAAATCATCTCTAATCAGATAATTGCCAATAATGACTTAACCATAAATTCTAGAGAACTCACCTCAAACGATATTATTGCTGGAAATAAATTAAACATCACCGCAACAGATTTTTTGATTAACTATAATGACATTTTGAGCCTGACAGAAAACCTTGCTGGCGAGAATGGAGTGCAAGAAAATTCCCTAACCATCAACACAGGAACCCTAACTAATCATGGCAGAATTGCAGCTAACGGTAATTTGAGAATTGATGCTAATATTCTAAATAGCACCAACTCCAACTCACTAATTAAAGCAAATGACATAGTAATTGTCTCAACAACTAGTCTTGACAATCAGGGCTCTATTGAAGCAATCAACAACCTCACCATCACTTCTGATCAAATCATCTCCAATGAGATGATTGCTAATAGCAATCTGACTATCACATCAAGTCAGGTCACCTCAAATGACATAATTGCTGGAAATAAGCTCAACATCACCGCAACGGATTTTCTGATTAATTATAATGATATTTTGAGTCTCACAGAAAATCTTGTTGATGAGAATGGAGCGTCAGAAAATTCTTTAATTATCAGCACCGGAACTCTAACCAACGAAGGTACAATTGCAGCTAATGGGAATTTGAAAATTGACGCTAATATTCTAAATAGCACTGCCGTTACTTCACTAATCAAAGCTAATGACATAATCATTGTTTCAACCACCAGCCTTGAAAATCAAGGATCTATTGAAGCGATTAATAATCTTACCGTCACCTCCGATCAAATCATTTCTAATCAGATGATTGCTAATAACGATCTGACCATTACCTCTAGAGAGTTAACCTCAAATGATATTATTGCTGGAAACAAGCTCAACATCACCGCAACGGATTTTCTGATTAATTATAATGATATTTTGAGCCTTACTGCCAATCTTCTTGATCAAGATGGCAATCCAGAAAATTCCCTAACCATCAACACAGGAACCCTAACTAGCAATGGCAGAATCGCCGCTAACGGTAATTTGCGAATTGATGCTAATGTGATTAGTAGTTTGGGAGCAGAATCTTTAATCAAAGCTAATGACATAATAATTGTCTCCACCACTAGTCTTGATAATCAGGGCTCTATTGAAGCAATCAACAACCTCACCATAACTTCTGATCAAATCATCTCTAATGAGATGATTGCTAATAACGATTTAACAATCACCTCAAGCCAATTAACCTCAAATGACATCATTGCCGGAGGTAAGCTCAATATCACCGCAACTGATTTTTTGATTAACAGCAATGACTTAATTAGCTTATTGGAAAATATCAATGAGGAAACTCTGACAATCACTACCGAAACTCTAACCAACAATGGTAGAATTGCCGCTAACGGTAATTTGCGAATTGATGCTAATGTGATTAGTAGTTTGGGAGCAGAATCTTTAATCAAAGCTAATGACATAATAATTGTCTCAACCGCCAGACTTAATAACCAAGGATCTATTGAAGCAATTAATAATCTGACAATCACCTCAGATCAAATCATCTCTAATCAGATGATTGCTAATAACGATTTAACAATCACCTCAAGCCAACTCACTTCAAATGACATCATTGCCGGAAATAAATTAAACATCACCGCAACGGATTTTCTCATCAACCACAATGACATCTTGAGCTTAACGGAAAATCTTCTTGATCAAGATGGCAATCCAGAAAATTCCCTAACCATCAACACAGGAACTCTAACCAACAATGGCAGAATCGCCGCTAACGGTAATTTGAGAATTGATGCTAATGTGATTAATAGTTTAGGAGAATCATCTTTAATCAAAGCTAATGACATAATAATTGTCTCAACCACTAGCCTTGATAATCAGGGAAGCATTTTAGCTTTAAATGATCTGACTATCACCTCAAATATCATCACCTCCGAAGGGATCAATGCCGGT
>JBLHSZ010000026.1:0-10702 GCA_047627095.1 Rickettsiales bacterium | reverse complement strand
ACAGAGCTTTTGGGCGGAAATTGCGCGGAAATTTTTTTGGTTTCGTGAGTGGAATCAAATTCTTAAATTTGATTTTTCTGAAGCAAAAACTAGTTGGTTTTTGGGTGGGAAGACTAACATTTCTAGTAATTGCCTAGACAGACACCTGAAAACAAAAGCAGATGATGTGGCGATCATTTGGGAGGCGAATAACCCCAATATTCCAAGCAAATCAATCACCTATCAAGAATTGTTCGATCAGGTTTGTCAGTTTTCCAATCTTCTTTTGGCAAATTCTATTAAGGCCGGTGATCGGGTCTGTATTTACATGCCGATGATTCCTGATGCTGTTGTGGCAATGTTGGCTTGTGCTCGAATTGGCGCAGTTCATTCGGTGGTTTTTGCTGGGTTCTCAGCTTCGTCCCTAAGAGGAAGGATCGTAGATTCTGGTGCAAAAATGATTATTACAGCAGATTATTCGTATCGTGGTGAAAAAAAAATCAAGTTGTCAGATATTGTAAATGAAGCGATTGATGGTTTGGAAGTGGTTGAGAATGTAGTTTTATTCCAGCGCTCAGAAGAGAAAATCGAATTCGTCAAAAACACCATTATTTGGCAAGATGAAATTGTTAAATACAGCAAAGAAAATAAAGCGGCACAGATGGATTCGGAAGATCCATTATTTATTCTTTACACCTCAGGATCAACTGGAAAGCCAAAAGGGGTTTTGCATACGACAGCGGGATACATGATTTACGCAGCCTATTCTTTTGCTAATGTCTTTGATTACCAAGAGAATGATTTATTTTTCTGTACGGCTGATATTGGTTGGATTACAGGGCATTCTTATTTGACTTATGGTCCACTTTTAAATGGTGGAAAAATTTTGATGTTTGAAGGAATTCCAACCTATCCGAACCCATCAAGATTCTGGCAAATAATTGATAAACATAAGGTTAATATTCTTTACACCGCGCCAACAGCTATTCGAGCTCTGATGAGTAAAGGTGACAAGTATGTTGATGAATTTGATTTATCTTCTTTGAAAGTTTTAGGAACGGTTGGAGAGCCAATCAATGAAGAGGCCTACAATTGGTATGATGAAAAAATTGGCAAAGGAAAATGTCCTATTGTGGACACTTGGTGGCAAACTGAAACTGGTGGAATAATGATTTCATCGCTAGCCGGAAAAACAACTTCCAAACCTACTTTTGCGGGACTGCCGCTTCCTGGAATTGTTCCAGTTTTGCTTGATGAGGTTGGTAAAGAAGTCAAAGATTTGAATAAAGTTGGCAATCTATGTTTCAAACAACCTTGGCCATCTGTTATTCGCAGTGTCTACAATGATCACAAAAAATGTTTCGACACTTATTTTAAAAGATTTTCCGGATATTATTTTTCCGGTGACGGAGCTTTTAAAGATGAAAATGGCTTATTTAGAATTATTGGAAGAGTAGATGACGTGATTAATGCTTCGGGACATCGTCTTGGAACTGCTGAAATCGAAAATATTGTCAATATGCATTCGAAAGTTAGCGAATCAGCGGTGATCGGCTATCCTCATAAAATAAAAGGTGAAGCTATTTTGGCTTTTGTTATTGTTAAAAATGATGTAGGAAAGTTGGACGAAGAGTCGCAAAAAGTTGTTAAGGCAGAAATTGTAGCTTTGGTGAAAAAAGAAATTTCAGCTATTGCCAGGCCAGATAAAATCTACATTGTTGATGATTTGCCTAAGACTAGGTCAGGAAAAATAATGCGAAGAGTTTTAAAAAAACTAATTTTAGGTGAGGATTTGGGAGATATTTCAACCCTTGTCAATCCTGATGTCGTTAAGGTTTTGAAAGATATTATTACTAACTAGTTTTTTATTTCTAACAAACGCGACACCGGTGGCGCGTTTGTTAGAAATTAATTTACATTAACAATTAATCGTTATTTTTATGCAATTGACATTAATGAAGGCCAAAATTCACCGTGCAAAAGTTACTGAGGCTGATTTGCACTACGAGGGTTCAATCTCAATCGATGAAGATCTATTGGATGCGTCAGGAATTATTCCTCATGAAAAAGTTGATGTTTTGAACATCAATAATGGACAAAGATTCACGACCTACACAATTCCAACCAAAAGAGGCGGTGGTGAAATAAAAGTTAACGGCGCTGCAGCAAGGTTGGTTCAGGCTGGAGATTTAGTGATCGTTGTTGCTTATTGTGGAATGGATTCATCGGAGGCAAAAGGCTTTATGCCAAAAGTCGTTGTTGTTGATGAGGATAATAAAATTATTGATTAATTTGTGATGATTGAATTTCTAAAAATGAGTGGGGCTGGAAATGATTTTGTGATTATTGACGCTCGTGAAAATGATGTGGAATTGTCTACATGTCAAATTTCTAAAATTTGTGATCGTTCTAATGTCGGTTGTGACCAGTTTATTGTCCTGAAAGATTCCAAATTAGCGGATGTTTTGATGGAAATATACAATCCTGACGGTTCTGTTTCTGGAGCTTGTGGCAATGCGACGCGTTGTGTTGCGTCTCTTTTGATGAAGGAAAAAAATGTTAGTGAAGTTAATATTAAAACTGCCTCAGGAATTCTAAATTCTTGGAAAGAGGGTGAATTGATCGCAGTAAATATGGGGCAACCAAAATTTGATTGGCAACAAATTCCACTTTCGCAAGAAAAAAATACTGAAGATTTTGTAGTTAATGATTTTGCTCAATATCGATTTTCAGCGGTGAATATGGGTAATCCACATATTGTAACTTTCATTGACGAAGATTTGAGCGATGCAGTTTTTTTCCGTGATGGATCTGCCCTTGAGGTCAACCCTTTATTTACAACAAAAACCAATGTTGAATTTGCAAAAATAATTTCATCAAACCATATTCAGGTTCGTGTTTGGGAAAGAGGGGCTGGAGAAACTTTGGCCTGCGGATCTGGAGCTTGCGCAGTTGCAGTGGCTGCAATTGGAAGGAACTTAGTTCCAAAACAAAAACTAAAAATAAGCTTTAAAGGCGGAGATTTGTTTATTGATTGGCGCCAAGATGGTTGTGTCATCATGATTGGTGGATTTACTAAGATATTTAGCGGTGTTTTGGACGCTGATTTTTTAAATAAATACATCATTTAAAGGTTCAAATCAAAATGCGCATTATTTATTTACCCTTCACTTTCCTGCTTTTATTTTTATCAAACTCCCTAGCTTTTTCACCCGAGAATCATCTGTCGGAAAATCAAGAAGAAAGAGCCAGAGAGTTATTTTTGCAAATAATATGTCCGGTTTGTGCGGGGCAAACCATTGAATCATCAGACACCAAGGTTTCTTCTGATCTTAGAAAACTAGTGAGAGAGAAAATTGTTCAAGGAAAAAATAATCAAGAAATCAAAGATGAGATGGTGCAAGAATATGGAGCTGAAATTCTCAATTCTCCACCTCTTAATGGGCAAAACTTTTTACTCTGGTTTTTACCGATTATTTTTGCAATTTTAGGTGGGGCATTCTTGTTAAGATTGCGTCGATAGTTTGGATTTTTGGTTAGGATCCAAAATGTCAAAAGGAAAAATATCCTAAGATTCAAATCCCAAAGTTAGATCTGCGAATTGTTCCAAAGTCAACTGTTCGGCGCGTAAATTAGGGTCAATTCCACATCTTTTCAACCATTCCTCACTACTGGTACTCATCGATTTTAGGCTTGATTTTATCATTTTTCTTCTTTGAGAAAATGCTCCAGCAACAACTTTTTCAAGTGTTCTAAAATCAACATCCGCTATTGGATTTACTCGAGGTTTGATCATCACTAAGCTAGAAGTGACTTTTGGGGAAGGGGTAAATGACGATGGAGAAATGTCGAATAGTTTTTTGGATGTGCAAAAGAAATTGACCATTACTGCTAATCTGCCAAATGCCCTGCTATTTGGTCCTGCCACAATTCTTTCGACTACTTCTTTTTGAAACATCAAAATCATCAAATCAACATTTTCTATTTTTAAAAGCCACTTGAAAAGCAATTCGGTGGCGACATTGTAGGGTAGATTGGCGATGATTTTGATTTTTTTATTCTCCGCAAAAGCAGCAATATCAAATTTCAGCGCATCACCTTGGATGATTTCTAATTGGTCTGGATAAAAGGTTTTGATTTCTTCTAAAGCCTCAATACATCTTTTATCTTGTTCGATGACGGTGAGTTTCTTGGGATTTAATTTTAAAATCGATTTTGTTAATCCTCCCGGACCTCCACCAATTTCTAGAACTTCAAAATCTTCTAGGTTTTCGGATTTTTCCAGAGATTTTCGAGCAATTTTGTCGGTGAGATTTGAATCTAAAATAAAATTCTGTCCAAGTGCTTTTTTAGCATCCAGACCGTATTTCTTAATTGTTTGCGAGGTGGTTGGAAGTATCATTAAATCTTAGTTGGTTTGATGCTGAAATATTTTTCTCCTAAAGAGTCTGCCACTGCTTTATGAGTAATTTTTCCGCCAATAATATTAAAGCCATTACGCAAATGTTTGTCAGTAACTAGAGCATTTTTGTAACCTTTGCCCGCAAGTGCCAAGGTGAAGGGTAGGGTGGTATTTTCTAGGGCCTCAGTTGAGGTTCTGGCGACTGCTCCTGGCATATTAGTTACACAATAGTGAACAACACCGCTTTCAACAAAAGTTGGCTCACTGTGAGAAGTGGGTTTGCTGGTTTCAAAACAACCTCCTTGATCGATTGAAATATCCACCATCACGGAACCTTGTTGCATTCTGCTGACCATTTCTTTGCTGATTATTTTGGGGGCAGAGGCTCCAGCAACCAGAACTGCACCAATAACCAAATCAGCATCCAAAACATTTTTCTCAATATTCTCCATTGATGCGTACAAAATATTGGCAGAATTTACAAAAATATCGTTTAGATATCGAATTCTAGGCAAAGATCGATCAAGAATCACAACTCGCGCTCCCATTCCAATTGCTATTATTGCGGCATTTTTACCTGCCACACCACCACCAATAATAACTACCTTCGCAGGAGAAACTCCCGGAACTCCACCCAACAAAATTCCTCTGCCGCCATTGGCTTTTTCTAGAGTTTTTGCTCCAACTTGAACGGATAATTTTCCTGCAACCTCACTCATTGGAGCAAGAAGTGGCAAGGAATTATCGGCCGCAGTAACAGTTTCAAAGGCAATGGCGATGCATTTTGAATCAACCAACATTTGAGCAAGTTTTGGTTCTGCTGCTAGATGTAAATAGGCAAAAATTATTTGATTTTCCTTAATCATAAGGCATTCAATTTCTTGAGGCTCCTTGACCTTGAGGATCATTTGGGCTTCAAAAACTTCTTTAGCGTCAGCTGCAATTTTTGCGCCAGAATTGACGTATTGTTCATCGGTAAATCCTATTGCTTCCCCTGCTGATTTTTCAACCAGAACCTGATGTCCCGCCAAAACCATTTCTCTGACTCCAGAAGGAGTTGCTGCAACGCGATATTCGTGATTTTTAATTTCCTTAGGAATTCCTATTAGCATTAGTTTGTGAATTTATTAATGACAATAATTCTGCTTTGATCCGAGGTCAGGCTAGGATGGGCGACATGTTGAAATTTGCTACATCCTTTTGCAAGACTTATTTCATTTTCGAAACTCTTTCCTTTTAGGAAAATTCCGATTCCATCTTTTTTTAAAAATGGCTGGACAATGGGGATCAACTTATTCAGTGGAGAAAAGGCTCTAGATACTGCAACATCGAAGGTCAAATCTTTAATTTCTTCAACCTTTTTTTGGTGGATGATGATTTTATTTTTAGAAATTTTGGCAGCTTTTTCTAGGAATTCACATTTTCGAAAAGATTTCTCAATCAAATGGATCTCTTTGACTCCTAAAATTGAAAGAATGATCGCTGGCAAACCTGCTCCAGAACCAAAGTCACCGACAGTCAATCCGTCTGGAATATATTGGAGAAGCTGTGCGGAGTCCAGAATGTGACGTTCCCAAAGATCAGGAATGGTTGATTTTCCGATCAAATTGTATTGTTCATTATTTTGTACAAGAATTTTTACGAATAATTCTAACCTTTGAATTTCATCATCTGAAATTGGATAAAATTTTCTGATTTCTTCAATTGCTTTTAATTGTTTTTCGTCTATTGTCATTCGCCGTTTTCACCTCAAATTAAGCTCAAAATTATAAAAAAACAAATAATCCAACAATGAAAATCACAAAACAAGTAAAAAAAATTCTTTCTTATTATGAAAGCGATAATCCGGGAACAAAAACCAACCTTGCCAGAATTTTGATGGCAGGAAAATTAGGCGGAACTGGAAAGGTGGTAATTTTGCCAGTTGATCAAGGTTTTGAGCATGGTCCAGCCAGATCTTTCGCGGTTAATCCTGAAGCTTATGATCCTCACTACCATTTCAAATTAGCAATTGATGCTGGTCTAAATGCTTTTGCAGCACCCCTTGGAATGCTCGAATGTGGTGCCAACACTTTTGCTGGTGCGATTCCGACAATTCTAAAAGTTAACAGTTCAAATTCTCTTCATGACGGTGGAAGCGCTCCATATCAAGCAACCACAGGTTCGGTTAAAGATGCAATTCGTTTAGGTTGCTCCGCAATTGGATTCACTATCTATCCAGGATCTGACGCCGCTTTTGAAATGATTGAAGAAATCAGAGAAATGGCAGAAGAAGCGAAATCTCACGGCTTGGCAGTTGTGATCTGGTCTTATCCAAGAGGAGGAGATTTATCAAAACAAGGTGAAACTGCAATTGACATCTGTGCTTATGCAGCTCACATGGCAGCTTTGGTTGGTGCTCACATCATCAAAGTCAAATTGCCAACAGCAAATCTAGAAAATCTTGAAGCGCTAAAAGTCTATGATAAACAAAAAATCGAAGTTAAAACCCTAGAGCAAAGAGTTGCTCACGTTGTTCAATCTTGCTTTAATGGCAGAAGAATTGTTATTTTTTCTGGAGGAGGAACTAAAGCTGAAGAAGCTCTTTACAGCGAATCGAAAGAAATTTATCGCGGCGGAGCACATGGAGCAATCATTGGTCGCAACGTCTTCCAACGTCCAAGACATGACGCTTTGATGATGTTAAATAAAATCGTTAAAATCTATCAAGGAAAATTCTAAATTTATCAAAGATAAATTTTAGTTGTGAGTTGTAAGTGGCATGTCGTAAGCAAGATCGATTGACTTACAACTTGCAACTTATTACTTACAACCAAAAAATGTTATCCATCAAAAACCTCTCAATTGATTTTTCAAAAACCCCTATCGTTAAAAACATTTCTTTCGGTCTAAAATCGAATGAAATAACTGCTATTGTTGGTGGTTCTGGAGCAGGAAAATCAGTGACCGCAATGGCGATTTCTGGATTGCTTTGCAAAGGATTTGATGTTGATGGTGAAATTTTGTTCACACAAAAAAATCTTGCCACTATCGGCGAAAAAGAATTTTGCCAAATTCGAGGCAAAGAAATCGGAGTTATTTTTCAAGATCCTCTCACCTCACTAAATCCACTTCACAAAATTGGCAAACAAATTGCTGAATCAATCACAATTCACAACCCGCAATATTCTGGAAAAGAAATAAAGAATAGAGTTTTAGAGTTGCTTTTGATGGTTGAATTGCCTGAATTTTCTGACAAATTAGAGCGTTATCCACATCAAATTTCTGGCGGTCAAAAACAAAGAATCATGATTGCCATTGCTCTGGCTAATAATCCTAGATTGCTCATCGCTGATGAGCCAACAACAGCTCTGGATTTTGATACTGAGGTTCAGATCATTAATTTGCTCAAACGTCTCAATCGTGATTTGGGTTTGGGGATTTTATTTATTACTCACAATTTGAAAATTGCTCAGGATTTGGCAAAAAATATTTTGGTGATGAATAAAGGTGAAATTGTTGAGAAAGGAGTTTCTGTAGAGGTTTTTTCAAATCCACAAAATGAATACACCAAATTATTGATTGCATCTTCTGACATCAAAGCCAAAAAAAATGATTCGGAAACATTGACAAAAATTCTGGAAGTAAAAAATTTGTCAGTCAAGTTTGCTACAAAAAATAGTTTTTTTGGAATTGGAAAAAAATATTTCTACGCCAATAAGGACATTTCATTTGATCTTGAAAAGGGAAAAACCTTAGGAATTGTTGGTCAAAGCGGTTCTGGAAAATCGACCTTGGCTCTAGCAATAGCTGGTTTGACGACAAGTGAGGGTGAAATTTTGTTCAATAATTGTTCAATTAAAAACCTCAAAAACTCCGATCAAAATAATTTGAGAAAGAAGATCCAAATCATTTTTCAAGATCCAACCTCCAGCCTGAATCCGAGAATAAAAATTGGCGACATTGTTAGTGAAGGATTGTTGGTTCACAAAATCGGCAATGAAGAAGAAAGAGTAAAAATGGTTGATGAAATTTTGGTAGAAGTTGGCTTGAACACAAAAATGAAAAATCTTTATCCCAACCAACTTAGTGGCGGACAAAAACAAAGAATTGCCATTGCCCGAGCGCTGATTTTGAAACCAGAAATTCTGATTTTGGATGAGCCAACTTCGGCACTAGATTTGATTACGCAAAATGAGGTGTTGGGTTTGTTGGAATCTTTACAAAATAGCCACAAAATATCCTATTTGCTGATCTCACATGATTTGAATGTGATCAATCAAATGTCTAATAAAGTTCTGGAAATTAAAATTGTGAACTAATTTTAATTATCTCACTAGGACCAAACAATGAAGAGCTTATTGGGAAAAAATAAAAGCACAGAAAGAAAACCTTTGCTAGAAAAAAAAGATAGTGATAAATCGATGGCGACAATAAATGAAGAGGATTGTGAGTCTGTAAAAAAATCAAAAATTCCACAAACTTTGTTAAAGATAAAAGGTCGAATAGTTGATTCTGTTATTGGTGTGACGAGTCGTTCTTCTGGGGGTTAATTTTATTTTAACAACAGATCAGTATTTTAATATTCATCAAAATCCTAATTTTAAATGACTAAAATAAAAATCGTCTCATGGAATGTCAATTCCGTTAATGCTAGATTGGAAAATCTTCTATTTTATTTGAATGAAACAAAACCTGATGTGGTTTTGCTTCAAGAAATAAAATGTGAAGATGAGAAATTTCCAAAAGATGCGATCGCCAACTTGGGTTACAATATCGAGATCTTTGGGCAGAAAAGTTACAATGGTGTGGCGATTTTGTCGAAATTTCCAGTTAATGATGTGATTAAGAATTTAGATGCTGAAGATTTTGAATCTCGCTACATTGAGGGATTTATTGAGGTGAAAGACTCCTCCTATTTAGGGATTGGTAGCGACTGCGAAGCAGGAATAGTAGCGAAAACTGTCGTTCCTAATGAACAAGGAGTTGGCGATAGCAAGACGATGGGGGTACATAAAATAAGAATTGCATCGATTTATGTTCCAAATGGTGGGGCAAAATTGGAAGATGGGCAGAAAGTCAATGAAACTGCGAGATTTGCCTACAAAATGAGGTTTTTTGATGATTTAAAGATCAGAATGCAGAAGATTTTTAGATCAGGTGAAATTGCAGTTTTTGGTGGTGATTACAATGTTGCTATTGAGAATGTTGATGTTTTTGATGAAAAAGTTTTGAAAGATACCGTTTGTTTTCATGTTGATGAAAAAATAAAATTTCGTGAATTATTGAATCTGGGTTTTCAAGACAGTTTTAGAATGAAAAACCCACATACTCAGAATTTTAGCTGGTGGGATTATCGTGGAAATTGCTGGGGATACAATAAAGGAATGAGAATTGATTATTTACTTACCTCGCCAAAAGCTTCTGACATCATTGAATCAGCCTCCATGGATGATTCGATGATGATGGAACGTGAAAAACCTTCTGACCACTGTCCTGTGGTTGTAACTTTAGATTTAAAATAATGTCATTAATAACAAAGCAAGATGATCTGGATAAAATTTGTGATTCAGTCCAAAAGGCAAAAATAGCTTTTATTGACACTGAATTTGTTCGTGAAAGAACCTATTTTCCAGCTTTATGTTTGATTCAAATCAATGTTGATGGTGTTTGTTTCGCAATTGATGCTTTGGAGGATTTTGATTTCTCGCCTCTAGTTAGTATCTTGAACAATCCCGAAATCATCAAAATTTTTCACTGCTTGCGCCAAGATTTAGAGGTTCTTAGTCATTGTTTGCCTGAAAAAAGTATGCAAATGGTTGAGCCAAATACTATGTTTGATACTCAAATAATGTCAGCTCTTTGCGGTCTTGGGTTCACGATTAGTTACGGTAATCTGACAAAAAATCTTCTCGATATTGAGGTTTCCAAAGATTGGCAGAGAAGTGATTGGACAAAAAGACCATTGCATCCTGATCAGATTACTTATGCAAAAATTGATGTTTTGCATTTGCCAAAAATCTACGAAATTTTAAGAAAAAAATTAATTGATGAGAACAAATTTGAGTGGGCAAAAAAAGAGATGGATGAAAATATTGATAAATATTTGGCAAAAGATGATCTTTTTAAGAATTTTTCTTTTGCCGGAAAGCCTGCGATCTATCAAGCTAATGTCGAGTCTTTAGCAATCTGGAGAGATGGTTTGGCGCAAGATCTTGATGTTCCTCGTAGTTTTGTTTTTAAAGATGAAGTTTTGAGCAAAATTGCCTTTAATAATCCAAAGAATATTCCTGATTTAGAAAAATGTAATTTTAAAACCAGAATTGCTCGCAAGAATCTTAA
>JBLHSZ010000025.1:0-11748 GCA_047627095.1 Rickettsiales bacterium | reverse complement strand
AATTTCTTTGTGCAGCTTGGGAAAAAAATTCTCGGTTTTTACGGGCTAAATCATATTTGGGATCAGAATTATCAAAATCATTCAGTAGTCCGGACATTTTCGCTGCGGCATAAATTCCTTGTGAAAAGTAGCTAGTTAGAAAATTATCGGTATTTGTCGCGCTAAATAAAATCCCATTTTGATGACCTTGGGTGGTCAAAATTGGCGGAGAAATTGTGATCGAATTTGTTTCCAAAACGCGCATAGCACATTTGGCATAAATATTAGGAATTTCATCAATTCTTCCTCCTCCACGCTGTAGAGCATGTCCTCCACCATTAAAAGGAATCAATTTAACTTTTTGTAATTCAGGATACTTTTGCTGCAGTTTGAAAAATGATTTACTAGTATTTTGGATTGCCAATTCTCCAGCAAATTGTGCCCCAACCCCATCACGTCTTTGAGTGTCACTTTTGGCGATCATGTAATACAGTTTTTCTTTTTTTACTACGTGATTTCGGTAAATGTCATTTTCTAGGAGTGTTTCGATGTTTTGGTGTAAAATGGATAAATCTTCAACACTTTCTGATAATGTGATAATGTTGAGTGGTTTTGAGCCGCTTTTATCAAGTAAAAACATTGCATTTAGCACATCTTCTGATTTTTTGCATTCAGCGATGATCAGCTTATCAAAAAATTCAGGATTTTCTGCAACCACCAGAAATCTAGAGAATATTCTGACGGCAATATCGTTTTTTAGGTTTGATAATATTTCTTCAGGTTTCTTATTTCCTGCTATTTTTTTAATCTCATTCGCTGCAATTTTAATATCTTCTGCGCAGTGCCGAATATCTATTTTTGCAAAGTGGAATCCGAAATTCTGGACTCGGTAAATTAGGTCGCAGATTCTTTGATTCTGAGGAAGTTTCTTAAGGTAAGAAATAAACTTTGCTGGATCTTTTTCTACATGAGAATGAAAATATGATGATGAGGAGTTGCTTTCTTTATTCTGGATTTCAGATAATTCTTCTGAATAAAAATTGATAATTTCTTTTTTGAAAATATCAATATTGTTTTGGAGAGCCTCGGCCGTGGCGTTAGAATTTCCATCACCATCACCTGATAACCAAACACAAAGCTCATAGAAATTGCCAATTTTAATATCACTAAATCCAGCTTTTTCCAAAGATTCTTGGATTTGTAGACGAGATTTTGGCAAATGGTAATAAATATTTTTCATGTAAGAAAGTGCCTCAAAAACCTCATTTTCTCCAGTTTTCTTTCCTTCATTTTCATCACTAACCAAAGGAACGGGATTTATTTTGATCAATTTTTTGATTTGCTCTTCCAGTTTTCCATTTATCCGCGTTGCTAAGATTCTATCTAATTGCATCGAAGCAATAGTGTAGTCGGTAGAATAGGGGTTGGTTGGATGAGCGGTTATGCTGTTGGAAATGATATTTTGGTCTAAAAGATTTTGGATTTGTGGAGAATGAAAATTTCTCTCTCGAAGTTCTTGTAAGGTAAAATCAAAAGAAAATGCATCGAATGGTGATTCTTTGGCAATATGTTTGGAAAATTGGCTATTGATGGCATTTCGAGTACGGAACTGAATATCGCAAATTCGTGCCAAATGATTGGCGATGATGATTTGATCTTTTACTGATAGCGCAAAGAAATCTTCAACTCGTTCTTCGGGGTTTAAGAACGGCAGAAATTGTTCAAGCAAAATAAGCTCTTCTGATGAAATATTTTTTAGATAAATTTGGAGTATCGATTCTTGTTGATACTCGAGAATGTCAGATAGGTTGGTCATTTTTTTTGTGATCCTATATAGAAAAAACAGAACATTTTACACGATTTTTATTGATAATTTTATAAGAGCGATGAAATTTCTCAAGAAATATGATTTATAACAAATTATCAAACAAAACCCTAAATCTTTTTCTGACAAATAGTTCCAGTAATTCTCAAAAGATTTTTAACACCAAGTGCCAATATTTGCAAATACTCTTTAGAGATGTCATATCTAAGGTCATGGCTTCCACCAATATAAGCATATTCAAAGAGTTAGAATCTTTCTTTTTCTATCTTTGAAGTTTTTGGAAAAAGACCTCTTAATTTAGGAAAATATTCTTCACATTCCTTACTTAAGATTGCCAAAAAATTTTCGTTGGGATTGTAAAGTGTAAAAATAAGAAGAATTGTTTTTTAGGTTGATTCTGTGGCCTGATTAAGATTGAAAGCATCACTTTTACAATCAGCTTCTTTTGGGCAAAAATCGTAAATTTTAAAAGCTGACTCAGCCCTTCCAAACCAGCGTTCAAAATAGTCTCTAACAAGATTTTGTCTTTCAGAATCATTTAATTTCTTTCTATCTAGCAGTTTACAACTTTTGGTATCGAAAATGATAATTCCTGCTATTTTGATGTCGGTGTAAAAATATTGTCCGACTGAAAGTTTGCTGTTGAGCTCCTCAATATCATGGATCATGATTCTTGGATCAGCGCTTAAATTTAGGCTTCTACATTTATCAGAAATATCGTACCAAAGATCGGTGTTAAGAGCGCTAATTGCGTCTTTTGTTACCACCAAAAATATCGTAATCAGAAATATGTCCAGATTTTCTGTTCGGCTTGAGATCTTTGTCCTCGAGATAATTCCCGCGTGCGTAAGATCCAAAGAGAATGATCATTTGTACATCATCACAATTTCTTTTAATTACTTCGATGATTTTCAGAAGTTCTTCTTGTTTGATTTTTGGGAGGTGATTTAGAGAGTTTTTAATGGATTGGTTTTTTGGTAAATTAAAAAACTTATATAGAGCCTACCTTTTATGATAAACTACTAAAAATTACTTCCAAAACTAAAGCGGAAATTCTCCACTCGATCAAATTCTTCTTTTTTGTTGGCTTTAGAAAAATCTAAACGAATTGGTCCAATTGGGGACGCCCAACCAAAGCTGAGTCCATATGAAGATCGAATTGATCCGGTATCAGAGACGGCGCTATTATTTTTATTGATGCTATCAACTCCTTTCAAGGTTCCGATATCAGAGAATACTGATCCGCTAATTCCTAGATCTTTTGGCAATCCGAGTGGAAAACGAAATTCTGTGGTACTAACAATATAGGTTTTTCCACCAAGTGCATCACCATCTTTAAAGGATCCGTTTACTTCAGCTCTTGGTCCAATCCCAGCATATTCAAAACCGCGGAAGTTGTTTCCACCCAAAAAGAAATTATCATTACTTCTGATATCTTGTCCCAAACCGTCAATATGGCCGAATTTTGCCGAGAATTTGAGCACAAAATCTTTATTACCTAAAATTGGTAGATAATAACCTGCGCTACCTTCATTTTTGACGTACTTAATATCTCCACCCAAGCCTGCATAATCTTGAGAAAGGTTGAAATAATATCCTTCTCTCGGGTCGATTCTATTGTCTCTTTTATCATAAAGTAGAGTGTGACCGACGCTGGAGTTGACATATTCTCCTTCTAAGTTCTGAATTGAAATTGAAGCCGAGCTGTCAATATTACTGATATTTTCACTTTTTAAAGAATAGCGCAGCTGATGACCTAAATGCTCTAGGATTGAATAATTAGCTCGGAGCAATCCTCCATTGGATTTTTGATCATAAACCAAAGTGTTTTGTTTGTTGAGTTGATAGTTGAACAAATCTACTCCAACCGAAATTTCTCTGCCCATAAACCAAGGCTTGGTATAGTTGACCTCATTGCTAAATCGTAGTGAAGATTTTTGGAAGTTAACTCCAAGTTCTCTTCCGGTTCCGAACAAATTACGCTCCTTCAACCCGATATTTCCGGTTGCTTTATCAACCGTTGAATAGCCAATTCCAAAATTTAGTTCTCCTGTTTTCTTTTCTTTAATTTCAATTTCTAAATCTACTAAATTAGCATCTCCAACTTTCTTAGTGTCAAATTCGACCTTATCGAAAAAACCAAGATTCTGAATTCTTTGTTTTGAGCGATTTATTTTTGTGATGTTGTAGGCGTCTCCTTCAAGGACCCTGATTTCTCTTCGAATCACTTCATCCATGGTTCTAGTGTTCCCGCTTATAGTGATTTTGTTGATGTATATTCTTGGGGTTTCTTCAATGACATATTCAATATCAATGATCTTTTCATCTTTATTGCGCTTCAAAATTGGCTCAATATGAGCAAAAGCATAGCCTTTTTCTGACATAATATCGACCATTTTATCGACAGTTTCATCCACAAGATTTCCATTATAGACTTTTCCAGTTTTAGTTTTGATGGATTTTTCTAGGATTATTTCATCAAATTTACGGATTTTATTGGCGATTGTAGTTTCGCCAAACTCATATTTGATACCTTCCTCAAGAAGAAAATTGATGAAGAAGCGATCTTTGGTAGGAGTGATTTGAGCAATTGCCGATAGAGCATTGAAGTCAGCATATCCTTTTGAGCTGTAGAAGCGGCGTAATTTTTCTTTATCAAATTCAATTCGATCAGAATCATAACTGTCTGAACTACTCATAAATTTCCACCATTTTGATTTTTTTGTGGTGATCTCACTGGCAAGCTCAGAATCTGAGAAAACATCATTACCAATAAAAGAAATATCGCGAATTGAAGCTTTTTTCCCTTCATTAATATCAAAAATAAGATCAATGCGATTTTGATCTTTCGCCACAATTTTTGGCTCAATTTTTGTTAAAAATCTGCCACTTTTTATATAAATATCATTAATTCTCTTAATATCACTTTGTAACTTTGCTTTGGTGTAGATTCCGCGTTTTTCTAGTTTTATTTCTCCTTGCAAGGATTCGTCATCTATTTTTTTATTTCCCCGAAATTCAATTTCGCTAATGATCGGATTTTCTTTGACCTTAATAATCATTTGATTGGCAGTAGAATATATTTCTGCTTCAATGAATAGTTCGCTCGCAAATAGATTTTTGATTGATTGATTGATTGCTTCTGGGGAATTTTTTCTTAATCCTGCTATTTCTAAATAGCTTTTAATTGTCTGGCTATCAATTCTTTGATTACCTTCAATTACAATTATTTTATTAACTGTGCTTTTAATTATTTGATTATTTTCATTTACAATTTTGAATTTCTGGGCAGCAAAGCTGCTTGTAGAAAATAGCAAAAGAGCGGTAAAAAGGAATGTTATTATTTTTGACATTTAAATATTTATCCGATTTATCATTTTGTTCTGGTAGGTTTCTGCGACAATTTGAACAATGTCGACACTCAAGTCAACGGGCTTAATTGATAATGTTTTATCATGTAAAAAATCACCGATTATTTTTAAGAAATTTGTCGATAAAGTTTGTCTTGTATCCAAATCGCGTCCTTCTAAAATTTTTATCGTGATATGCATAAAATTTTTGTCTAAATCAGCATTACCAATCATAAAATTTTCACGCAATTCCATTCTTGCTTTGCATTTGTAGATATTAAAATTACCCACACTTTCTGCTATAGTTTGATTGACGAGCAAAAGAAGTTCATCAGCTTGATCTTTAGGGATTGCAAATGAATGTTCGATTATTGAATGAGGCATAATTAAGAAGTAGTAAGTAGTAAGTAGTAAGTAGTAAGTAGAAGAGAAGCATTATCTCACTTACGACTCATTACTTACAACTGGTTTATAATGGTAGATTATCGTGTTTTTTCCAAGGTTTTTCGACCTTTTTGTTTTTTAGAACCTGTAATGCTTTACAGATTCTTTTTCTAGTATTTTGAGGACGAATGACTTCGTCAATAAATCCACGAGATGCGGCCACGAAAGGTGAGGCAAATTTCTCGCGATATTCATCGACTCTTGCTTGTCGCTTAATTGGATCTTTCATATCTTCTCTGAAGATAATCTCAACTGCACCTTCTGGTCCCATAACAGCAATTTCAGCATTTGCCCAAGCATAGCTGACATCACCTTTTAGATGTTTTGAGTTCATCACAATATAAGCTCCGCCATAGGCTTTTCTGGCGATGACAGTTATTTTTGGAACGGTAGCTTCGGCGTAAGCATAAAGCAACTTGGCTCCATGGCGAATAATTCCATTATGTTCTTGGTCGGTTCCAGGCAAAAATCCAGGAACATCAACGAAAGTTATGATGGGAATTTCAAATGCGTCACAAAAACGAATGAATCTTGCTGCTTTTGTCGAAGCTTCGATATTCAAACATCCTGCCAGATTCATTGGCTGGTTGGCGATAATGCCAACTGTTCCACCTTCCATTCTTCCAAAACCCACAATAATATTTGGGGCATAATTTTCTTGAATTTCAAAGAAATCTCCCTCATCAAGAATTTTTTCAACCAATTCACCCATATCATATGGTTGGTTGGAATTTTCGGGAACCAAAGTGTTTAGTGAAATATCGACTCGATCGGTCTTATCTTCGGTAGGAACTTTTGGAGCGCCGCTTTTATTAGAAAGTGGTAGAAAATTGACCAATCTTCTGGTTTGCAAAAGTGCCTCAACATCATTTTTGAAAGTCATGTGAGCGACTCCACTTTTTGTGGAATGAACTTTTGCGCCACCTAATTCTTCTTGGGTGACATTTTCATGAGTCACAGTTTTAACGACGTCAGGTCCTGTTACAAACATGTAAGAGCTGTTTTCAACCATGATAGTGAAATCAGTAAGTGCTGGAGAATAAACCGATCCACCCGCACAAGGTCCCATGATTAGAGAAATTTGTGGAATCACGCCACTAGCATCAACATTGCGTTGGAAAATTTCACCAAAACCACCAAGAGAATCTACCCCTTCTTGAATTCTTGCTCCTCCGGAATCATTAATTCCAATGATTGGAGCGCCAACTTGCATGGCTTTGTCCATTATTTGACAGATTTTTTTCGCATGAGCTTCACCAAGTGATCCACCCATGACGGTGAAATCTTGACTGTAGACAAAAACCAATCGACCATTGATAGTTCCTTGCCCAGTAACCACTCCGTCGCCAGCGTGTTTTTTGTTTTGCATGTTAAAATCTGAGCAACGATGCTCAACATAAAGACCTGATTCTTCAAAAGAATCGGCATCGAGCAAAACCTCAATTCTTTCTCTAGCGGTTAATTTCCCTTTTCCATGTTGAATGTCAATACGCTTTTGACCACCGCCCATTCTAGCTTCTTCTCTTTTTGAAACCAATTTTGATATATTTAATGCTGCCATGATTTGATTATTTAATTATAAAATTCAGGTTGGATTTAGAAGGTGCGAAATATTATTTGTTTTTCCTCGCAAGGCAAGAATTTTCTAAAGGTCTGGGCAGATAAGTATAATCAAAATAAACCTTGATTTTATACTATCCGTGATATTACAATGCGCCTCTTATCCTTAAGAAATTATCTTATTTGATTTTGCGCCCTTAGCTCAGTTGGATAGAGCAACAGCCTTCTAAGCTGTGGGTCAGTCGTTCGAATCGACTAGGGCGCACCATCAACTTCCAAAAACTTTCCATAGCCCAATTTCAATTATGACCAAGTGTCATGGTAGGCTGTAAAGTTCTCGATTCTTCCCTTAATTGAGATACAGAATCCGGAACATCACCCTGGAGGTTCTCAAATTGATAACATTTCTCAGCTACTGCAGAAATCTTTAACGATGTATTTATTCCTGCTTGCGATAAATATGAACCGATAATATGTGTTACATTTCTATATGCTATAAATGGATAAACTGCTTTATCTTCCTCAATGTAATTTGCTTTAACAAGATTTTCTCGAATTTCTTTTGCAGATCCAAGAATTTCATCTCCATTTTCATATTTTTCTTGTCGAAGTAATATTTTTAGTTTGTTATCTCGATCTTCTTGATCTTCTTCAGAGTTTATTGATGGATTCAAATATCCAGACAATGCCAACATTGCTGGAAGAATTTGCCTTGATAGAGAATTTTTATCTTGTCCAACTTCTGCCACTAAGTGTATTTCCATTGCTCCTGCTAATGATTTTTTATCAATTCCCATGAAGGGATCTAATAAAGACTCTACTGATCTATTTGATTTTTTTCTAAGATATGATTTTGGGAGAATTTTGAAATTAGTGTCATTAAAGTGAATAAAAATTTCTCCGTCATCGATGGTTTGCTTAGCAATCTTTTTAGCTCTGAGGATGTAAGGTAAAACTTTTTTATCAAAATCACCCGCTCTAATAACCTTATCCACAAATCCAAGTTCAGCCGGAACTATATTTTTTTTTTAATTCCTGCTGACTTAGTTGATTTGGTAAAGGATTTTTTCTTTGAGTAGAGTTCTTTCTCTCATCCGCTCTTTCTGGAAGAATGGGATCAAATGATATGTGAGTATCACAGCCTCTTTTTATTGTTTCTTGAGTTGTTGGTTTCATTAAGTTACTATTTCTTTAAATATTAAAATTTGATGAATCCTTTCATCATCGTCTTGATATCAGATTTTTCGAATTTGATTCTTAGTTTTTCTCCATCAACTTCCAAAACTTTTCCATAGCCAAATTTTTGGTGAAATATTCTTTTTCCTCGCAGATTTTCTTCTTTGGGTTTGTTATTTCCTAAGTCATAATGTCTGACTTTGGGTTTTTGGACAAATTCTCTCTCATTAAAACCAACATTTTGGAAAATTTGATTACTATCCAAAACATCTTCAGGTAGTTCTTTCAAAAAAGGTGAGGGCAATGTCACTTGCATCTGACCGAAGATAAAGCGGTTTTGTGCGAAGCTCAGATGTAGAATTTTTCTGGCGCGAGTGATGGCAACATAAAGCAATCGTCTTTCTTCTTCCATTCCATTGCGTTCATTCAGAGCTCTTCCACTAGGGAAAACTCCTTCTTCTAAGCCAGGGATGAAAACTGCATCAAATTCTAGCCCTTTGGCGCTGTGAACTGTCATGATATTGACCATTTGAGCATCGCGATCGATTTTTTCGTCACCCGAAACTAAACTAACATGATCCAAAAAGGCAGTAAGGCTGTCAAAATCTGCCAACCCACCAGCAAATTCTTGTAGATTATCAACTCTTGCGGATGCGTCAGGAGTTTTTTCATTTTTCCACATACCCACATATCCAGACCCCTCAAGAACCATCGGGACTAAGTCACTCATTGCAATTGTGGGAACTAAACCTTGCCATTTTTCTAAATTATTTATTAATTCTTCTAGCGCAATTTTCGACTTTCCTTTGAGCGTGCTTTTTACGACAGACGACTGCCTCCCCACCTCGTGGGGATCCCCAAAACTATCACCTAAAGATCTTTTGATGGCGACAAACAATGAACATTTCTCGTCACGTGCTTTGTTCATCAGTTTTTCTAGACCCGCTTGTCCAAGACCTCTTCTTGGAACATTGACAATTCGCTCTAAAGCCAAATCGTCAGAGGGATTGTGAATCACTCGCAAATAGGCGATGGCATCTCTTATTTCTCTTCGATCGTAGAATTTTAAACCACCAACAATTCGATAAGGAAGGCCATTGGCAATAAAAGCTTCTTCAAAAGAGCGGGTTTGATATCCGGCACGTACCAACACTGCAATTTGTCTCAAATCAATTCCAGAATTTCTTTGTAAGTCAAAAATAATATCAGCAATTGAGCTTGCTTCCATACGATCACTCAAAAATGTCAGTAATTTTATTTTTTCTTGCGAATCATTTTTATTATCGGTCCATAAGGTTTTTCCATGGCGATTGGAATTGTTTTTGATCAGATGTGATGCAGCGGCCAAAATATTAGAAGTGGAGCGATAATTTTGTTCTAGGCGAATGATTTTGGTTTTAGGAAAATCTTTTTCAAAACGTAAAATATTGGCAACTTCCGCACCTCTCCAACTGTAGATTGATTGATCATCGTCACCTACTGCGCAAATATTGGGATTGTTTCCGGCGAGTTGTAGCAGCCATTGATATTGGCATTTATTGGTATCTTGATATTCATCGACCAGAATTTGCTGAAATTTATTTTGATAATATTGCAGTGTTTCTGGAGATTTTTCGAAAATCTTGAGATTGTAGAGCAATAAATCACCAAAATCTGCGCAATTTAGAGCTTGTAGACGATTTTGATAGCGTGAATAAATTTCTGAGAATTTGGGCAATCGATCAGAAATTGCTGAACTAGCAGAAAGATCGGATGGCAGCAAAGCCTTATCTTTCAGACGTTCAATTTGGTATTGATAGGATTTTGGTGGATATTCTTTGGAATCAATTTCCAAATCAGCAGTGATTTGTTTTAAAAGTCGCAAACAATCATCAGAATCAATGATGGTAAAATCGGCCTTCAGACCAACCAATTCAGGATGTCTTTTTAATATTCTGGTGGCAATTCCATGAAAAGTTCCCGTCCAAATATTGTTCGCCAGATCACCAATTTGCAGATTGATACGATATTTCATCTCCGATGCGGCCTTATTGGTGAAGGTTACTGCTAGAATTTGATAGGGGTTTGCGATGTAGGAATTGATCAGATAGATGATTCTCTCGGTCAGAACCCGAGTTTTACCTGTTCCTGCTCCAGCAAGAATCAATAGAGGGGAATCTTGGTGCAGAACTGCCTCTTTTTGGACGGGGTTTAGGCCTAAACTCATGTGATTTTGGAAAACGAATTATTTGAGGCTGCTTGATAGAAAATTTGCAGCCTCAAATTTTGATTTGATAAGACTAAACTTTAGTTTCGATAACTAGTTTTTTTACAGCATCAACTGATTTGCTGAGCATTGCTTTTTCGTCATTGTTCAATTTGACTTCAACGATTTTTTCAACACCATTTTTTCCGATGATTGCAGGAACTCCGATGTAAAGACCGTCAATTCCATATTGACCATCTAGTTTTGCTGCAACTGGCAAGATTTTTCTTTTATCTTTCAAATAGCTTTCTGCCATTTCAACCGCAGAAGATGCTGGTGCGAAATAAGCTGATCCATTACCTAAAAGTTTGACAATTTCAGCTCCGCCATCTCTGGTTCTTTGCACGATTTCGTCGATTTTCTCTTTTGTGGTCCAACCCATTTCAACCAAATCAGGAACAGGAACTCCAGCAACTGAAGAATATCCAACCAATGGAACCATGGTGTCGCCGTGACCACCTAGAACAAAAGCTCTAACATCTTCAACTGAAACATTAAATTCTCTTGCAAGGAACAAACTCATTCTTGCAGAATCAAGAACTCCAGCCATTCCAACAACTTTGTTTGGAGCAAATCCAGTGATTTTCTGCATAACATAAACCATCGCGTCAAGCGGATTGGTGATGACGATAACAAAAGCATCTGGTGCATTTTCTTTGATTCCTTGAGCCACTGAAGAGATGATTTTGACATTGGTTGCCATCAAATCATCACGGCTCATTCCTGGTTTTCTGGCAATTCCAGCAGTGACAATAACAACGTCAGATCCTTTAATATCAGCATAATCATCAGTTCCGATGATGTTTGAATCAAAATCTTCAACTACTGAAGATTGTTCAAGATCTAAAGCTTTTCCTTGGCTAGTTCCTTTATTGATATCAAGAATCACAACATCTGCTAATTCTTTTAGTCCGATTAAATGGGCTAAGGTTCCGCCGATATTTCCAGCTCCAACAAGAGCGATTTTGTTTCTTTTGGTCATTTTGTTTAGTTTGAAAGTTTGAAGGGTAATAAAAATAAAGTATTTTTCTGCGCATGTTTTACATGAACAATGACAGGATTTTTGCTAGACTAGCAATCTATTTTGTAATGTTAAGTAAAACTCTTGATTTTTTTCTCACAAATTTCTTCTGTGATTTTCAACATTTTCTTCACATTCCTTGCCTAAG
>JBLHSZ010000024.1:0-11838 GCA_047627095.1 Rickettsiales bacterium | reverse complement strand
GGTTTGGTGGTTATCGATTTTATCGATATGTATGACCAAAGAAATAGACGTAATATCGAAAGATCCCTAAGAGATGCTTTGCAACATGATAAAGCAAGAATCCAATTAGGACGAATCAGCATGTTTGGTCTCATGGAAATGTCTAGACAGAGACTTGGTGCCAGCTTTTTTGAAACCATCACTGATCCTTGTGAACATTGCAACGGAACTGGATATGTCAGATCAGTTGAGATTGTTGCAGTCAGTATTTTGCGTGCTATTCGCCATTCTTGTGGAGATAAAAATGCAGGAGCAATCCATGTCTATACCTCAGCAGAAGTTATGGCTTATATTCTTAATTATAAAAGAAATGAGATAAACCAAACTGAACAAAATTATGATGTTCATATCTTCCTTCATGCTGATGATAATGCTGGAATTAATGGTTTTTCCATCAAAAAGAAAAAAGGACTTTCTGAGGACGAAAAAAGAGAGTTGGAAATGGAAGTTTTGACTGGAAAAGTTAATCAGCTTGGTATTGAAAGAAGTTTTTCTGATGATGTGGCTGAAGAGGTTGGTGATGATGAGTCTAGAAAAGAGCCTCGTAGACCAAATGAGAGAAATCAAAAAAATAGGAAAAATAATCGCAATAAAAATGATAGAAGAAATAACGATTCAAGAAATAACAAAAAGAATCATCCTAATCATAAAAAGCAAAACAATTCTATAATTGGTGGAATTGTTGGATTCTTTAAAAAGAAATAGTTTGGTTTATGCAAAATAAACAATTCATTGGCAGTGCTATTAAAAAAACCAATATCCGCTTTGATCTGGAAATTATTGCCAGCCTGATCAAAGATAAATCCAAGGTTCTGGATATTGGTTGCGGAAGTGGTGAGTTGTTGCAATATCTGAAAACTAATAAACAGTCTGATTGTCGGGGTTTGGAAATTTCTCAAGCAGAAGTTAGTTTGGCGCTTGCCAAAGGAATCTCAGTCATGCAAGGCAATGCTGAAAATGATTTAGAATATTATCCTGATGATAGTTTTGATTATGCTATTCTGAGTCAAACCCTTCAAGCCACTAACAATCCTGATGAAATAATGAAGCAAATGCTTCGAATTGCTAAATTTGCCATTATATCCTTTCCAAATTTTGCTCATTACAAAAATCGCTTCTATTTGGGAGTAATAGGAAAAATGCCGGTCAGCAAAACTATTCCTTATCAATGGTATGACACACCAAATATTCATTTTTGCTCAATTGGAGATTTTGAAGAATTGTGTGAAAATATGAATTTCGCGGTTAACGACCGCATTTATTTAACCAATAATAGAAAATTAAATAATTTCTTGGGTAATAAATTATTTGCTAATCTATTTGCTGAATATGGTGTGTTTTTGATCACTAAAAATGAAATTAATATGGTGGGTGAGGAGCAGTTGGAGGTGAATAATAAATCCGACAACCTGTTTGGTGGCCAATCCAAGAACCCAGTTCTTGCCAATAACTGCTAGAATAGATCATTCAATGAAGAAAATTTATTTGATATTATTGCCACTTTCCACATTGATATTTTCTTGCAGTCAAAGAAATATCGATTATCAAAACCAAGGTAGCAGATTCTCTCATTTAACAAATAATTTTCCGAAACAATCGTCGAGCAAAAGAATATCACCAACTTCATCAATGCAGGTTGGATTGCAAAATGATCAAAATTTGTTTAAAAGAAGTTTTGCTAAGAATAGCGATTTTGAACCTGGGTATGAAATTGGAAGTGATGATCAAAAAATCGTGGAGAATTATTTAACAGATGATGGGGGTTATGTTGGTCATTATAAAGTGGGAAATCCATATGAAGTTTTTGGTGTGAAATATTATCCGAAAAAATATGATGATTTTGAAGAGGTAGGAACATCATCTTGGTATGGCGATGCATTTGATGGTAAAAAAACTGCTAATGGAGAAATTTATCACAAAGGTGACATAACGGCGGCACATCCAACTTTGCCGCTTCCTTCAATGGTCAGAATAACTAATCTTGAAAATGATGAATCAATAAAAGTTCGTGTTAACGATCGCGGACCTTTTGCTAAAAAAAGAATTGCGGATGTTTCTGAAGCGGTGGCAATTAAACTTGGATTTAAAGATCAAGGAACTACAACAATAAAATTAGAATTTTTAAAAGAAGATACGCAGCAGATGCTTCGGCAATTAGGAAGTGCGCAATAAAGAATTATGATTTTAAATGACTCATAATTCATCGCTTATAATTCATAACTAACAAATATCCATGTCTGATTACAAAAACAAAGAAATCGATTTTTCAAAAACCAGTCTTGAGACTAAAATGGTTCGTGGTGGAACTTTACGTTCCAATTTTGGCGAGACTTCAGAGGCTATTTTTATGAATTCTGGCTTTACTTACAACAATGCTGAGACTGCGGAAAATAGATTTAACGGTGATGAGCCAGGGTTTGTGTATTCAAGATATCTCAATCCAACATTGAAAATGCTCGAAGACAAATTGTGTCTTTTGGAAAATGCCCCAGCAGCCTGTGTTATGGCTAGTGGAATGGCGGCAGTTTTTGGTTCAATCATGTGTCAAATCAAAGCCGGAGATCATTTTATCGCATCACGTGCGTTGTTTGGTTCTTGCTTTTATATTGCCACTCAAATTCTTCCAAACTATGGAATTGAGGTTACTTTGGTTGATGGAACCAAAACTGAAGAATTTGAAAAGGCTTTCAAACCAAACACTAAAGTTGTCTTTATCGAAACTCCTGCAAATCCAAATCTTGATTTGGTTGATATCAAAGCAGTTTCAACTTTATGCAAAAAAAATGATGCGAAGTTGATCGTCGATAATATTTTTGCATCAGCTTTGATTCAGAAACCTTTTGAGCTTGGCGCTGATGTTGTGGTTTATTCCACTACTAAACATATGGATGGTCAAGGCAGAAGTCTCGGTGGTGCAGTTTTGGGTAGTGAGGAATTTATTCTTGAAACATTGCTTCCATTTCATCGTCATACTGGACCCGCACTTAGCCCTTTTAATGCGTGGATCATTTTGAAAGCTTTGGAAACTTTTCCACTTCGAATTGAAAGACATTGTGAGAATGCACAAAAAATTGCTGAATTTTTAGAAAGTAACCCAAAAATAAAAAGAGTGATTTATCCAGGACTAAAATCTCACCCGCAAAATGAGCTAGCACAAAAGCAAATGAAAAATGGTGGAGCGATGATTGCTTTTGAAGTTGACGGAGGAAAAGATGCGGTTTTCAAATTTATGAATAAATTGCAAATCATCGATATTTCCAACAATCTTGGTGATTCAAAAACTCTAATCACTCATCCAGCTACAACAACTCACTCCAACATGACTCCTGAACAAAGAGAAGAAATTGGAATTAGTGATTCTATGTGTAGATTTTCAGTTGGATTGGAAAACGCTGATGATTTGATTGGTGATTTAAAAAATGCTTTAGCACAAGCTTAGTTTGTAAAAGAAAAAATAATGAATTACAAAAAGTCCTTTCAGGACATTATTGATAAATTAAATAAGCAAAATCGTTATCGTGAATTTCTTGATATTTCACGTCTTTGTGGCAAGTTTCCGTTAGCCATTAACAATAAGAATGGAAAAGAAATTGCTGTTTGGTGTTCCAACGATTATTTAGGTCTTGGGCAAAATCCAGAGGCAATTTCTTCAGCAATCCAAACCATTAAAGAGTTTGGGGTTGGGAGCGGAGGAACTAGAAATATTTCTGGTAGCAATCATCCTTTGCTGACACTTGAAAAATCTATTGCCGATCTGCATAAAAAAGAGTCTGGCTTGGTATTTACTTCCGGATATGTTGCCAATGATTCGACGATCGTGGCTTTGTCAAAGATAATTCCCGATCTGGTTATTTTCTCTGATCAGAAAAATCATGCCTCAATCATTAGTGGTATCAAAAATAGCGGTTTGGAAAAGAATATTTTTCGTCATAACGACATGAATCACCTTGAAGAATTGCTCAAATCATATCCGTCAAATATTCCAAAAATAATTATTTTCGAATCAGTTTATTCAATGGATGGTCATTTCGGAAATGTTTTGGAAGTCACTAATCTTGCCCAAAAATATCGGGCAATGACCTATATTGACGAAGTTCATGGTGTTGGAATCTATGGAAAAAATGGAGCTGGTCTTTGTGAAGATCTTGGTCTTTCCAGCAAAATTGATATTATTCAAGGTACTTTTGCTAAAGCTTTCGGCGGAGTCGGTGGCTATATAACTGCATCAAGAACAATTATTCAGTCTATTAGGTCGGTTGCATCAGGTTTTATTTTTACCACCTCAATGCCACCATCAATTGCCGCTGCATTAAATACAAATGTTGCACATATTAAAAATTCACCACAACTAAGGGCTAAGCATCGTTTGAATGTTGTAAAACTAAAACAAAAATTATTGGAAAATGATATTGAAATTATTTCCAACCAATCACATATTATTTCAGTAATTATCGGAGATGCTCTCAAAGCAAAAGAGATTTCTGAGCGTCTTCTTGAGGAGTTTGATATTTACATTCAGCATATCAATTTTCCAACTGTTGAAGTTGGTTCAGAAAGATTGCGCATCATTATCACTCCACTTCATAATGATCAAATGATTGATGATTTGATTCTTGCACTTAAAAAAACTTTATAAAAATGAGCAAAAAACCTAACAATATTTACCAATTCTTTGGTAGTAAATGCGAATTTAAAATTGGTGCGGTAAATTTCGAGCAAATACCTGATTCTCGACTTCCAGAAGTCGCTTTTATTGGCAGATCTAATGTTGGAAAGTCTAGTCTAATCAATGCTTTGGTCAGTCAAAAAATCGCTCTGACTTCCAAAACTCCTGGACGAACTCGTCAGCTAAATTTCTTCTGCATTGAAGATAAATTGAATTTAGTTGATATGCCCGGATTTGGTTATGCCAAGGTCAGTAAGACGGATATTGGTTCTTGGGAAAAGTTGATTTATCAATATTTTGCAAATCGAGCTAACTTAAAACGAGCTTTTCTATTGATTGATTCAAGAAGAGGGTTTTCCGACAAGGACATGGAAATGGTCAATATTTTTAATGCTGTTGGAGTTAGTTATCAGCTGGTTTTGACTAAAACTGATGAATTGAAATCAGGAGAACTTCAGAAAGTTATGAAAGAAATCACCAAAAAATCGACGACATTTGCTGCGCAGCATCCGGTGATTTTGGCGACCAGCTCCAATAAAAACACTGGAGTTGATGAGCTTAAAAAAGCGATTGTTGAAGTGATGTAATAAACTAAAAACCATGAGTGGTGAGTTTATAAAAAACTCATCACTCATGGTTTAATTAAGCTATTAATCCAGCAATATCAACCATTCTTAGTGAGAATGACCATTCATTATCATACCAAGCGCAGACTTTGATGAAATTTTCACCCATCACTTTAGTTTGAGTTGAATCAAAACAAGAGCTGTAAGATGTGTGATTAAAGTCGATTGAAACCAAAGGCTCGGTGACGAATTGTAGGGTCTTTGCAACTTTTGGATCTTTGGCGATTGCATCTTTAATTATTTGATGAATTTCGTCTTTTGTAGTTTTTTTGTTTGATATAAAGTTCAAATCAACCATTGAAACATTTGCCGTTGGAACTCGAATGGCTCCGCCATCTAATTTCCCTTTTAATTCTGGTATGGCAAGTCCAATTGCTTTTGCAGCTCCTGTAGAAGTTGGAATCATTGACATTGCAGCCGCTCTGGCTCTTCTTAAATCCTTGTGAGATCCATCAACAATATTTTGATCGTTAGTGTAGGAGTGAATTGTGGTCATGAAACCTTTTTCAATTCCAATGGTGTCATTGAGAATTTTTGTAAAAGGAGCGAGACAATTGGTAGTACAAGATCCAACTGAAACAACCAAATCTTCTTCATTTAGATCTTGGTCATTGACACCATAGATGATGGTTTTGATATTGTCAGATTTTGATGGGGCAGAAAGGATGACTTTTTTTGCTCCAGCTTGGATATGTTTACTAGCATTTTCAAAATCAGTAAAAGCACCGGTACACTCCATGACGATATCCACATTTAGACTTTTCCAATCTAATTTTGTCAGATCTCTTTGGCGAGTGAATTTTATTTCTTTGCCATCAATAATGATTTTATCTTCACCTTCAAAACCAACTTCTTTGCTGAATCTGCCGTGAATTGAGTCATATTTTAAAAGATGAGTTTGAGTTTCGATTGGTGCTGGACCATTGATTGCAACCAACTCTAGATCATGGTCATTAGTTTCGAATATTGCTCTTGCGACACATCTTCCGATTCGGCCAAAGCCGTTAATTGCGATTCTTGTAGTCATGTTGTTTTTTTAAGAAAGGTTAGAGTTGTAATGAGATATGGCTTTGCGAAAATCTTTTAGATCGAGTTTAACCGTTATTTCTTTGCTTGAGCTTGAGATATTAAAGCGAATAAATAAAAAATCACCATTTTTCATTTGGGAAATAATGAGAGATTTTTGACTAGGACTAAGAACTACAAGGCCAAAATCACTTTTTTTAGAAGGGTTTGAAAAAATAATATCATTTTTGTCGATACGCATTGTGACCATTTCACCTAATGTTAGATTAGGAATCACCATAATCATTTGGTTGGTCATTTTTAGCGAAGGCTCAAGGCTGATTGCGGCTTGGTTTTCATAAAATTTGCTGGCTATTTTACAATATTTTACATCAATCATCACATCATTCTCGCAAATTAAGCGCCATTCTCCAAAGGATTTTTCATTTTTTTGCGTATCAACCAATTCAGCTTGGGATTGGTTGGAAAATAAAATTATAATGGTTAGAATGGCGAAAATTTTTTTCATCGATAAATTAGTATTTAAATGGAGTTGATACAAAATATTATAATTTTCTTACTGGTTTTTAGTCTGGTTGGCGGATTATTTGGACTTTTTTATTGTCCAAATTTTTTTAGAAAAGTCATTTGTTTGTCAATTTCTTATGTTAGCTTGTTGATAATTTTGATTATTTTTGCTAAAAACACTCAACAATCTGCAATATTTCTTAGTCTTATTACAACTAGTTTTATCCTTTTTTCAGTCTCTTTGTCGGTTGGATTGGGGATTATTTCTAATATCACCAAATTAAACAATCAAAAAAGTGCAAGAAACTAAAGAACAAACTATAATCGAGCATTTGATGGAGTTTAAAAATCGGCTGATTTACTGCATCATCGCGGTTTTGATGGCATTTCTTATTAGCTATTATTTTTCTGAAAATATCTATGAATTTTTGCTTAGACCATTGGTTGAAATTTTTGGTGAAAATAGTGATAAAAGAATCATCTATACCAGCCTGACTGAGGCTTTCACTACTTATCTACGATTGTCTTTTTTGTCGGCAATATTTTTTGCTTTTCCTTTTATTGCTATTCAGATTTATTTATTTATTGCGCCTGCACTCTATAAAAAAGAAAAAAAGTTTATTTTGTCGGTTATGATTGCTTGCCCGACCCTCTTTTTTTTTGGATCGATGATGGTTTATGAGATGGTTTTGCCTATGGCTTTTAAGTTTTTTATTAGTTTTCAGAGTATAAATCCAATTGGAAGTTTGCCAATTGAATTGGAGGCAAAAATTGGTGAATATTTGAGTTTAATAGTTTGGATGGTATTTGCTTTTGGTATTGCTTTTCAACTGCCAGTGCTTTTAATCTGCTTGGTAAAATTTGGAATATTATCGGTCGCAGGGCTTAGGGCAAAACGTAAATATTGGATTGTTATTATTTTTGCAGTTGCAGCCATAATTACTCCGCCAGATGTGATAAGTCAGATCGCTTTGGCAGTTCCAATGATTTTGCTTTATGAAATATCTATTCTAATTTCATCAAAAATAACTAAAAATAATGACTAAAGAAAAAATAATAGAAGATCCAAAAAAAGCTTTAGGAAAAAGCAGCTATAAAAATTCTAAACAGAAGAAAAAGATCCAGCAAAAAAAATTGATCGAGGTTAAAAAAATTGTCAGCAAGGATCGTCAATTAAAAGTGAAGATCAAACATTTGGAAAAAGAACTAGAAAGAATTGGAAAGGCAATCGAGTCTGGAAAAGTGGACAAAAAAAATAGTGATGAGAAATCGGCAATTGAAAAGAAAATCATTAAGTTGGAAGTGGAAAAAAAGAAAATAGTTAAACATTAATTGCTTATTAAGCTTTCTGGTGCAAAAATTTATTGAGCAACAAATTCTCAATAATAATTAAAATTATCAAGAAATATGAAAACTAAATCAATATTAGAGAGTATTCGCAATAAAATGAAAAAAATTGAGAAAACTGATGAGGATAAAAATATATCCATGTCAATTGATTCGGTTGAAGATAATGAAGATCATGATGATTTTGAATATATCGACGATTCTAAAGAAATTCTATCTGCAAATCAAAAACCAATATCCAAGGCATCTTCTGAGCAAGAGGATGAGGTTGAATCTGTGGATAGTGATTTTGACTTTTTAAGTGAAGAAATTTCCGAAACCAAAGCTAATGATGATTCTAAATCAGAAGAAATTATTGATTTGGAAGATGAAGAATTGGGCATAGATTTAAAATCTGAAGATTCGCAAGTAAATAATCTGGGGGAAGATTTGGAGGTTGCAGAAGAAGAAATTGAAGATGGTGATCTTGATTTGGATATTGAGGAAGATGTGGACTTAGTAAGTGAAATTGAGAGCTCAGAATCAGAAGAAGATCCAGAAGAACAGTTGTTAGAAGAGGAGATGGAGGTTGATGATTTAGATTTAGATGATGATATTGTTCAAGATGAAGAAGATGATTCTTTGGAAGAAAAAATAGAAGATGGTATTGATCTTGATGAAGCTGAATTGGGAAATTCAGAATTAGAATCACAAGAATTAGAAGATGATTTAGATGTTGATGATCTAGATTTGGATGATCTTGAACAAGATGTGCAAGTGGAGTCTTTGGAAGAAACAGAAGAGGATGATATTGATCTTGATGAAGAAGATTTCAAAAACTTAGAAGAGGAGCTGTTGGAAGATGATTTAGACATTGATAACCTTGAGCAAGACGAAGAAGATTTAGAATCTGTAGAAGAAGAATTGTTAGATAATAATTCTGAAGATGAAGAATTGGATCTTGATCAAGACACAGAAAAAGATTTTCTAGATGAAGAGCTGTTTGGTGAAGAAGATAAAAATCTTCTAGATCCAGCCTACGATTTGCAGAATCATAATAATCAAGGATCGAAAGATTCAATTATATCTCAAGATGTGGCACAAAAAGCCACTAATTCAATCAGAGAACTGATTGGTGCTATTCCTAAGAAACAACAGGTTTTGAAGAGCTCTTCTCCAGCGTTTAAATCTGGAGAAACCATTGAAGATATGATGGTTTCTTTGATGGAGCCAAAATTGGAGCAGTGGATTAATGAAAATCTGCCAACGATTGTTGATAAAATTGTTCGTGAAGAAATTAAGAAATTAATTCCGCAAGATAGCCATTAATTGCTTTTAAAACAAATTTTCTTCACTAATATTCACCGCAATTATTTACCCAATTTTTAACCTAAAACAAAATAATCATGTCTATAAATAAAGTTATTTTAGTCGGAAATGTAGGAAGCGATCCTGAAATCCGCAATACCAATGATGGTAGAGAGATTGCTAGTTTTTCAGTTGCTACTTCTGAGAGCTGGAAAGATAAAAATACAGGAGAAAAGAAAGATAAAACTGAATGGCATCGTATTGTTGTTTTTTCTTCAGGGCTTGCTGGAATTGTTAAAAACTATGTTAAAAAAGGTTCAAAGCTTTATATTGAAGGTCAATTGCAAACCAGAAAATGGACCGATAATAATGGCGTTGACAAATATACTACTGAAGTGATTTTACAAAACTTCAATTCAACTTTACAAATTTTAGATTCTAGAAATAATACTTCTGGAAACGCTTCTGGAAATGCTAGTGGAAATTATGATTCTAATCCACAATCAAACAATAATTCTTCTCCAAAAAGCAATGTAGCTGAAAGTTTCAGCGAAGATTTGGATGATGATATCCCATTTTAAAATCTAAATTACCAAAAATATTTTAAGAAAGCCGCGAATTTTCATTCGCGGCTTTTTTTATAAAATAATTTTTTAACTTCAATTAAAGATCAAAATTATGACCAGTATTTCACAAGAAATCGAATTCCTTATTGGAGACAACAAAGTCGTTTTATTTATGAAGGGATCTAGAGATTTTCCTCAATGCGGATTTTCTGCTGCCGTTTGTCACATCCTAGGCACGTTAGAAGTGGATTTCATGGATGTTGATGTTTTAAAAAGTCCTGAACTTAGACAGGGAATCAAAGATTTTTCTGATTGGCCGACAGTTCCTCAGCTTTATGTTGATGGAGAATTTGTTGGTGGCTGTGACATTATCAAAGAAATGTATGAATCTGGTGAGTTGAAAGAATTATTTGAAGTTCAGACTGTTGCGATTTAATCGTATTTAAATTGATTTTTGAACCAAGTTAGTTGTCGCTTCGCATAATTTCTAGTTTTTTGCGAAGCGATATTTATTGCCTCATCGATAGTTATCTTTCTTTCCAAAAAGTCCCTGATTTGTGAAAAACCAATTGTTTTGGTGATTAAAGAATCATCTGATAAATCTTTTTCTAATAGACTTTCTACTTCTCTAATAGCTCCTTTCCCAATCATTGATTCTAAACGACTATCACAATTTTGATAAAGATCTGATCTTGGAATTTCAATATTGTGATGTTTAAAATACTCTTTTGGATAAAAAATTTCATTAGGTTGATCTTGCCACCAACTCAAACTTTCTCCAGTTTGCTGAAAAACTTCCAATCTTCTTGCTAACCTTTGTTTGTCGAGAACTTCTAAGCCATCAAACGTCTCTCCTAAATCTTTCAATTCTTTTATTAGATCTTTTTTATCGCTAATTTGGCGAATCTTTTTTGTTAATGAAGGATCAATTTTTGGAATTTTATTTATTCCGTCGATCAGCTTAGACAAATAAAGTCCAGTTCCACCAACTACGATTGGAAGTTGATTATTTTTTAGTGCTAAATTAATTTGTTCGATTGCCAAATCCAGCCAAATGGCTAGTGAAGAATTTTGGTTGTGTTTTAAGGTAGAATACAAAAAATGGGGTGCTAACTTTAGATCATCTTCGCTCGGCTGTGCAGATAAGATCGGTAATTCTTTGTAAAGTTGCATGGCGTCAGCATTGATGATTACTCCATTTTTTTCTTGAGCAATTTTTAGAGCTAGTGATGATTTTCCGCTAGCAGTTGCGCCAGAAATAATTAATATTTTAGCATTACCTGATTCATAACTCATAATTTATAATTATTTAACTTGTTCTTAAGAAAAATTACTCCCAGATCAATATTTAGTAGATTCGTTTTGATGATTATTGTGCCAACAATCATTGTTCAAATTGTGGCAATTTACGTTTTTTTCTACACCTATGTGGATAACATCAGCAAGCACATGGCGCGAGGTGTTATTGGGGAGATGGCATTCATTAAAAACTCAATCGACATTAAAGGCAACAAACAATTAGCGGTTGAATTCTCGGAAAATATTGGTTTGGAGTTTTATTTTTTGCCAGGAAAAAAATTGAATCATAAAACCGTCACCATTACTCAAAAAAGAGAGAATAATAAAATTCTTGATTTGTTCAACCCATTTCCAATCATTGACAATCTTAATCGTTTTAAAATCGAACTTGAGGCTCAAGGGTTTTTCCCATTCTATATCTCAAAGCATCCTAGTGATGACAGCTTTTTTGTTTTGACCACTCAATTAAAGAAGG
>JBLHSZ010000023.1:0-11969 GCA_047627095.1 Rickettsiales bacterium | reverse complement strand
GTACGGAATATAGAATATTTAATAGAATTATTGCGTAATTGACTTTTGTCAATTTGGACAATTTTTTTTAAATGTGTGATTTTTGGGGAGATTTGACAGGTGCCTGAATAAATAGAAATTAACTGTTTGAAACGGATCCATTTTTAAACAATCTATACCTTTTCAACTTATCCACTAATTCAGTTTTCTAATTGACACAAATTTATCAAAATGGCTCTTTTTCAAAATGAGTGGGTAAATTGATTTATCGCAACAAACCCCCGAGATGATAATTTTGTTTTTTTAACCAAAATTATCATTCAACATGAACTTAAAGGGGTTCGAAGTCCAGTGGAACGAAAACGTACGCTAAGAAAAAAATATTTTTCTTAACCCTTGTTTTAAAAGGGTGTAGAAATTTTACTTGCAAGGAGATAGTGGAAAAAGATAATTTTTAATAATTTATATAGTCCTTAAAATAGCGGTTCTAGAATCCTTAGCGTACGTTTTCGTTCCATTGGACTAGGAAATTTATTGAAAGAAATAATAGCTTTTGACAATATTGGCAAGAATATAAATCTAATAATTAAAAGAGGTGCATTATGAGTAATAGTATAAATAAATCAGGATTTAATAATTGGGTTGTTGAAAACCTTAAATCTGATCCAGAATTAGCAAAAGAACATTTAGCTGAAGTGATGAAGATGAGGATATTTAGGCTCTTCTATCTTACCTCAAGAAATCAGCAAAAGCGAAGGGCTGGACATATCTTGAGCGGGAAACTGGTATTTCGAGACAAGCTCTCAATAATGTCCTCTCTGAAAAAGGTAATCCTAGAATTAAAACCTTTGTAAATATTATTAATTCTTTGGGATATCATTTGCAAATAAATTAGGATTGGATAAATCTGGCGGCGGATTTTACACGAATCGTTGCCGACCACCAATCCAATTATCAGAGCGATTATTTTCATATTTTTCATTCAGAAATTAAAATTGGTAGTTGGAAAAAACCTTTTAAATATAATCTAGAATATAAGAAAACTAAAAATAGTTAGATTATCAACCGCTAGTAAACAACAAAAAGTACTAGCGTTTTTTTACCCATAATTTTTAGAATTTATTATCTTCAGTAGATAAATATTTATAAAATCTATTTTTAGTCAAAGAGGATTTATTTTATTTGCAATAAATAGGAGAAATTTTATCCCTAGTAAAATTTATGTTGCGAATCATATTCTCGAATTTCTTATCTAAACCTTCATAATTATTTCGGTCTAAAAGATAAATATTGCTGTTTGAATGAAAGATCTGAAGCAAATTATCAAGATGGTAAAGATGATTCATAATTTGAATATAGGATTGATTAGGAGTTGTGATATTAGTGCTATTTGTCATGAGAATTAAATTAAAATTGAACTAGTTGAAAAATAGATTCTTAAAAAAATCTATTTAATCACCAGTTCGAGGGGGGGAGGTATTGGCAGGGGCAAATAGCAATTTATTTTGTATGAGCGAGTGAATTTTGGGCGGTCCCTGAGTAAATTTGGCTTTAGCCATATTTAGGAGGTGTGATACCCTTTCATAGGGTATCATAAAATCCCAGAAGAGAGAAAATAAATTGCTATTTGGGAGCGTAGCGACTTTACCCTTCCTAATATCGGGAGCTTTCCCCCTTCTTAGATTAACAACGGAATCAATTCTTCAATCGCCAGAAAGGCTCTCTACAAATAACAAATCAACATTAACACAGAATAAAAAGACGAATACAGAAAGGGACGGCTGAGCCGATAATTACCTACTTACCTACACACCTGTCGCACCGTCAGGTGCTATTAACTGGCGCTTATAGTTGTAGGAAAATAAAGGGTTTAGCCCGTTAAACTTCGGTTAAACCAGTTAAACCAAATCTAGTCTTTTTGAAAAAATATTAAATTAATGGGTAGAAATTTTAGACCCAATCCAGACAATTAGAAAAATTAATTTGGTTGTATTATTACCTTAATAAATCATTTATATCATCTGTAAAAGATTATGAAAAAAGAAGAAATACCCCAATTTAGACCAATCAATGATTTTGCTATGGCAAGAGATATCTTTAGAAAATGCGAAAATTTTATTTGATAATTTTCTGAAGGCTAAAGAAAGACCTCATATTCTTGATAAGGAATCGATCAACAGAGCGGCAAAATTATATAATGTTGAATTAGAATTAAGTCCTCATTTTAAAAAACAAATTCAACTTTGGAAAAAAGAAACTAACAAATACGGATATAATGATTTGCTCAAAAACCGCTATCACAGCATGAGGAGATATTTTGCTAATTATTTGAGGCTTATTGATTTTAAAGCTCCAAAAGAAGATTCTGCATTAGTTGGCGCCATAGAAATTATTAAGAAACTTGATAATAAAGAGCTTAAATCATTGCCAAACAATGCTCCGATTGATTTTATCAATGGTGATCTTAAAGCTTCACTTTTTGATCAAAATAAAAATATAAAAAGAAATATTTGGGAATTGGGCGTGGCAATTGCCATTAAGGAATCGTTAGTCTCAGGAGAAATTTACATCCCCCAAAGCAAAAGATATGTTGCCTTCAAGAGTTTGGTTTACAGTGACAGAGAGTGGAATTTGAAGAGAAATTCTTCTTTTTCCAATCTCAATCTTGAGTCTGAGGCAAGAAAAGCAATAATCTTGCTCAAAGAGCAATTCATCAAAACGGTAAATATCGCCAAAACAAGATTTAAAAAAGATGATTTTGCTGAAATCAAAAATGAGAAACTAAAACCGCGAAAGAAAGACGCGCTTGAAGAACCGCCAGAGGTGAAAAGGCTTCAGAAAATATTAAGCGCTTCTTTACCAAAAATAAAAATTGAGCAATTATTAATTGAAGTTGATCAAATGACGGGCTTTTCTCGCCATTTTACGCCGATACATAAGCAAAAAAGTCAGCCAGCTAATTTTTATAAAACTCTAATGGCAGGTTTGTTGTCGCAAGCTACAAATATTGGTATCTCAGCGATGCAAGATTGCACCATTAATATCACATCTGACATGATTGGATATGTAATGGATACTCATATTCGTGAAGAAACCATAAAACTGGCGAATGCCCAGCTTGTCAATCAGCATAGTATTTTGCCCTTCAGCAATATTCATGGAAGTGGTAAAATTTCTTCATCTGACGGACAAAGATTTGCCATTACCGCCAGTAGTTTAATGTCTTCATTTTGTCCGAGATATTTTGGCTATTATGAAAAAGCCATAGGAATTTATACTCATGTTTCAGATCAATATTCAGTTTACAATACTAAGGTTATTTCTTGCAGCCCAAGAGAGGCTTTATATGTGCTCGATGGCTTATTGGAAAATAATACCATCCTAGAAAATAAAGAGCATACAACTGACACGGAAGGATTTGCCGAGCATATTTTTGCCCAGAATCAAAAATCTGAAAGATCAGCAGCTTTACTGCATCGACAAGAATATTGACTATGGAGATTTTAATTCGCTTTTAAAAAAAGCCATTGATTTAGATTTAATCGAAGAGCAATGGGATGAAATGGTTAGAATTATCGCTTCTCTTGAAGCAAAATTAACCCCAGCCCATGAAATCGTCAGAAGATTAAGCAAGGGAAATGACAGATTGTCAAAAGCATTTACTCATTTGGGAAGATTGCTAAAAACCCAGCACATTATCACTTATGTTACTGATGAAAATTTAAGAAATCGTATTTATCGTCAGTTAAACAAAGGTGAATTCAGGCACACTTTGCCAAGATGGATATTTTTTGCAAATCAAGGAAAATTCCAAACTGGTGATTATGAAGAAATTATGAATAAATCCAGCTGTTTGAGTTTAATTTCAAATGCAGTTCTTTATTGGAATACTGTCAAAATGAGTGAAATTGTTGATCAGTTAAGAAATGACGGAGAGGAAATATCGGATGAAACTCTATCTCACATTTCTTTACTGCCACATAAACATGTCATTCCTATGGGAACTTATTTTGTGGATGAAGTTAGAGAAATAAAGGCTTTAGAAAAAATGACACTGAGTTGATGTAAAAAGGTGCGGTTTTGAGGGGTGAATTGGGTTGAAACCGTACCTTTTTACACGAATGTTGCTGAAGGTCCAATTTGAAAACTCTAACGATAATATATTGATATCTGAAAAAGATGGCAATTATCAAATTCGCGTCTCATTCAATAAAGCCAAATTGGATGGGCGTGAATAGGATGTAGAAGCGGTGTTTAAAACTATTACTTCTATGAAGTCTTTAATAGAAGAGTCCCAGAAGTCCATTAAATCCGATGAAAGACCAGTGGTAGGGCACATACTGGAATATTATCAGGACAGAGGCAGTATGGACAAGGCGCGAGTCATTATAGTGGTAAGTGGTGATTGCCACTCCCAATTCATCTTTGGTTAGAAGTTTGTCAAAAATATAAAAATATTGCATCCTTGAATTACATAGTCTCATGGGATTTATCACTAAGAATTGTGAAATAAATTTTGCTTCGCGGAGCTAGTACTCGGAAGAGTTAAGGAGGGGTCGTCGGAAATTTGCTTCTTTCTTGCAATGAGCCTCATTAAGTTAAAACTAGGATCAAAAACCAAAGCTCCAGAAGAAAAGGTAATAGAAAGAGGCTTAAAGCCACATAAAACAAGACTTAATTAGTGAAGTGGTACTATTTTACACGTATCTCGGCGTAACCCCAAGTCAAGAGAGAAGTTAATTTGTGGAAGTGGTATAATTAACGATCTAATCATGATTCAGGTCTGACGTTTTAGATAAGATAGCTTCTCCCTCCATAGTCTCGATAATAGTCTGGGGGTTTTTCCCTGGTATTTGTGGTCTATGATATTCATTTAAAGATCCATAATCTCTTTGCTTCCCACCCTTTAAGTCACTCGCTCCGATTGTTGAAGCAAGAATTTCATCCATCAAGACTTGATGTGAATAATGCTGTTTTTGTTCAATGATAATTTCCCTAAGATCATCTGGATGTTTTTCTAATAAGGGCTCTGTGGGGGAGGGGTTTGAATTTTCATCATGTGAAAAACAAGAGAACATCTTTTTAGAAATCGATTTGGCTTTGCTTAATAATGACATATTTTCTAATTTATTAGATTGAAAATCTTTTGTTAAAGATCCTTTGTTTTTAAATCTAAAACAATAAATAAAAACTTGTCAATAACATCCTAATAATCTTTAATATCCGCCTTCTCGAAGATCTGCGGGTCTTTGCAAAATAAAGATTTAATTTCAAAAAACAAAGATAAATCTTCAATAATCCATAAATTAATGCTACCTAAACGCTACAACCCTTCTGAATCTGAAACAAAGCTACAAAAATTCTGGGCGGAAAAACAAATTTATAAATGGAGAGATGATCTTCCAAAAGAAAAAACTTTCGTAATAGACACCCCACCACCAACCGTTTCTGGTTTGCTGCATATGGGTCATATTTTTTCCTACACTCAGGCAGATTTTGTTGCCAGATTCAAGAGAATGAAAGGTTTTGACGTGTTCTATCCAATGGGTTTTGATGATAATGGGCTTCCTACCGAAAGGCTTGTTGAAAAAACCATCGGCAAAAAAGCCGGAGTTTATGAATCGGAAAATGGTCGTGGATCATTCATCAAGGAATGCCAAAAAATCGTCGATGAAGCAGAAATAGAGTTCGAAAATTTATTCAACACCGTAGCTCTTTCAGTCGACTGGGATCAAAAATATCAAACAATATCCAAACAATCGCAACAACTTTCCCAAGCAAGCTTTGTCGATTTATTTAAGAAAAATTTAGTTGAAAGAAGATTTGCGCCAGTACTTTGGGATATTGCCGACAGAACGGCTCTTTCACAAGCTGATTTGGTTGATGCTGAAAAGCCAAGCGCAATGCATGATATTAAATTCAAAACTGAAAATGGTGACGATATCATAATTGCCACAACCAGACCAGAACTTCTTGCTGCCTGTGTATCCGTAATGGTTCACCCCGAAGATGAGCGCTTTAAAGATCTTCATGGCAAAAGTGCAATAACAGCTCTTTTTGGAGTAAAAGTTCCAATCATTGCTGACGACTTAGTGCAAATGGGAAAAGGAACTGGGGCAGTAATGTGCTGTACTTTCGGTGATGAGACAGACATAAAATGGTGGAAAATTCATAATTTAGATTTGAGGGTTATTCTTCGAGGTGATGGAAAATTTATTGATGCGCCAGAATATCTAAGCTTTGAGTCAAAAGAAATCTACACTCAATTAAATATTGACAAAAACGCCAAACAGGCCAGATTGGCAATTGTTGAAAACCTAAAAGAAAAATCCCTTCTAATCAAATCTGAAGAAATCACTCACACTGTCAAATGCGCTGAAAGATCAGGAGCACCAATTGAAATTTTGGTTCAGCCACAATGGTTCATCAAAATTCTTGATAAAAAAGAACAGCTAAAATCCAAAGCAAATGAATGCAATTGGTATCCAGAATTTATGAAAATTCGTGTCGAGCAATGGATCGACAATCTGGCTTGGGATTGGTGTATTTCTCGCCAACGTTATTTTGGGGTTTCTTTCCCAATCTGGTATTCAAAAAGAGCAGGCGAAGAAGGAAAGATCCTAGTCGCTGAATTTGACCAACTGCCTATTGATCCACAAAGAGACTTGCCAAAAGGATATTCGGCTGACGAAGTTGAAGCTGAAACCGACATCATGGACACCTGGGCGACTTCTTCAATATCTCCACAGCTTTCAAGCCATGGTATTAGTGAGAATTTTTGCATTGATAAATCTCGTCACGAAAAACTCTTCCCTGCTGATTTACGACCGCAAGCTCACGAAATTATTCGTACTTGGGCATTCTATACTTTAGTAAAAGCTACCCTCCATGAAGATAAGATTCCTTGGAAAAACTTGATGATTTCGGGCTGGTGCTTGGCCGCTGACAAAACCAAAATGAGTAAATCAAAAGGAAATGTAGTAACTCCACAAGGTTTGATTGAAGAAAAAAGTGCTGATGTAGTTCGCTATTGGGCTTCTGCTTCAAATTTGGGAGCAGATATTGCCTACAGTGAAGAGCTTTTTAAGATCGGTGGGAAACTAATCACTAAACTTTTCAATGCTTCAAAATTCGTAGCACAAAATTTTACTGACCTAGAATCTCAGCCGACAAATGTGAAAGCGGATGTAGAAAGCGGAATCATCAATAAGCAAGCTGATTTGTGGATTCTGAGCCGATTGCAACAAACAATCTCACAAGTAGATAAAGAGTTCGATAAATTCGAATATGCCAAGGCGAGGGCGGCGATTGAGGATTTTTTCTGGAATGACCTTTGCGACAATTATTTAGAAATAGTTAAAGTTCGCTCTTATGGTTTGAGTGCTCAAAAATTTGAAGAAATCGATTTAAATGACGAGCAAAAAACAAAGATAATCTCTGATCAACAAAGTGGCTTATTTTCCCTTCATCATTGCTTGGAGACGACTCTAAAACTCTTCGCACCATTTATTCCACATGTAACGGAGGAGCTTTATCAGGCAATTTTCCCTAATAAAATAATCTCAATTCACCAAAGAGGAAGTTGGTGCGAATTATCACAATATTTATTCTGTGAAGATGCTTTAGCATCAGGATCGGTTGCTGTGGAGGTTATTTTTAATATCAGAAAATTCAAATCTGACAATAGTTTATCGATGAAAACTCCAATTAAACAATTCTCAATCAACAGTAAAGTTGACCTTAGAAATATCGTTAGTGACTTGGAAAATGTTTGTAATGTTGGGGAGATTTTATTGAGAAATGAAGCGGAAAATGATGATTTAGTTTTTAGTATTGAGTCTTAACCTTTATTAAATTTAGAAATGAAAAAAAGTTGCCCTGCGAAGCAACTTTTTTTAAAGCCAGTTAAACCGAAAAAGAATCTCCACATCCACAACTAGATTTTGCATTCGGATTGGTGATTTTGAAATAAGAACTTCCAAGATCGCGAGTAAAATCTACCACACCACCGTCAATAAATCCCAAAGACATATCGTCAACCACAAGCGCTGTGTGTTCGTCGCTTACAATCGTAAAATCACCATCATTTATCTTGTCATCTAAAGCAAATTCGTAACGCATTCCGTTGCACCCACCGCCAAAAACGGTGATTCGCAAATGCTTACCTTTATTCTCAGGCTTTAATTTTAGTTCTAAAATTCTGTCTCTTGCACTGCTTGACAATTCAATTGTTTTATTTTTCATGAAGTTTTTCTTTGTTTTTTAAAATAGCTTTTTCGCTCAAATTTTTATCTTGTCTTCTTTTTTCAAGTTCAGCAATAACGTCACTAAAATCAACATCTTTACTAGCTAGCAAAACCAAGCTATGGTAGAGCAAATCTGCCGTTTCAAGTATTATTTGTTTTTTGCCATTTTTGTGCTTAGGACCTTCAAGTGAAGCTGTGGCAACTTCAAACGCCTCTTCAACAACTTTTTTGGCAATATTTTCAGAGCCAGAATTTGATAAAAATGCTGTGTAGGAGCTTTTTGGATCGTCATTTTTTATCTTTTCTTTAATCTCTGAAAAAAGCAGATCTAGTGTGTTGGCCATAAAATATTATTATTTGTTTTTCGTGTCGTAAATCTAGTGACAATAGTTTGTAAATCAACCAATAATCTTGACAAACAAATGCTTATTAGTAGCATTATGTGATCTTTTTTTAACCTTTAAATTTTTCACTAAAATGACTGTTCAATACACTTTCTCTATCATAAAACCAGATGCTACCAAAAGAAATTTAACTGGCAAAATCAACTCTTATTTTGAAAGCGCCGGACTACAAATTGTTGCTTCTAAAAGAATTAAAATGACCAAAGAAGTCGCTGAAACTTTCTATGGTATTCACAAAGAGCGCCCTTTTTTCAATGATCTAGTTAGTTTCATGATTTCTGCTTCAGTTGTTGTTCAAGTGTTGAAAGGTGAAAATGCAGTTGCGAAGAATCGTGAAATTATGGGCGCAACAAATCCAAAAGATGCCGACGCAGGAACTATCAGAAAAGATTTTGCTGAATCAATTGAAGCAAACTCTGTTCATGGATCTGACAGCTTAGAAAATGCGCAAATTGAAATTGCTTATTTCTTTGCAGGAAATGAAATCGCAGAATAAAATATTATTTTATTCTCAAGAAAAAGAGGTTAGGGCGATAATTTTTGTTCTAACCTCTTTTTTTATGAAAAATTATTAAAAATCAGAAAAATGATTGAAATAAATCCCAAAAAAGATAGTTTCTTAGCAAGAACAAAGAAAAATCTAATTAAAATATTGAAGGCAACTATTTTTGTCGTTTTGGCTATCGGTGCTATCTATTTGATAATTCTCATGTCTTTTATTTTTATTGTTGCATTGATTGCCTTCATGATTATTTCATTTTTTGTACTTAATTTAAAAAAGAAATAAGTGCAATTTTTATTAAAATAAACAGTTCACTTTTTTATTGGGAGGGTTACAATAACTCTTCAAATTTCGATTCAAAATATCCACTAAATAGCGTTTACCCATCTTGCAAAATCAACATCAAAAACACAGTAAGAATAGAATGAAAGGCATTTTTTATTGTCTTCTAACCAGTGCGTTTTTGTTCGTCACATTATCTTCTCCAAATATCAAGGCCCAAATGGCTAGTATCATCAGTGAAGATGACGAGGGGATAACAGGTATCACGTCTTTAATGAATGCCACAATAAATAACGACATTCAAGCAGTTCAATTTTTCTCTAGATCAGGATCTAAATCAATCGATAAGAAAAATATCGGTGGCGCAACAGCTCTTCACATCGCTGCTAGAAACAATAACCTTCAAGTCGCTTCAATACTAATTGAAAACGGCGCTAACGTAAATATAACTGACAATGAAGGATGGACTCCACTTATGAGAGCTTCTTTATCCGGAAATTCGTCATTAATCAGAATACTTTTGAATGTCGGGGCTTATGCAACAAAGACAAATTCATCAGGAGAGACCGCCATAATTCATGCTACAGTATCAGATTGTGCCGAATGTATTGAGCAATTATTCTCCGGTTATGATTTTATTAAAAACCTTAATAACAAATCTCTGAAGAGCCAACTGAATCAAGCGATAATAATAGCTGAAAACAAAAACAATAAACAAACCAAACTCATATTAAATAACTATTTAGATCATGTTCTTAATAAAGAAAAAACTCTTAATAATAATAATGAGGAGATTGTTTACAAAGGTAGTAAAAACAAGGTGAGGGGGGATGCTTTAAATCCTTTGGATGATGAAAAAAATATTCAAAAAACAAATAATAAAACTGCTAAAAACTCTCTAGGAGAAGAAACTAATTTAAAAAGAAGAAAATTCAGATTTTCTGTTGCAGAGGGTCCTCAATTAATCAACAAAATTGCAACTAGAAAAACCACTATTCGAATGGGTGACATTGCAGAAAGTGAGTTTTCAGTTGCCAAAATACCTAAAAAAATCAAATATACCCTACAAGGAGGGTCTGGAGCTATCGACATCTCTAATAAAAAAGTTTGGAAAGAAAATATCAAGAAAAAAGATCTTGGAGAGATTAAGCACCAAAAAACTCAACCACAAATTATAGATTTTGCTAGTGAAGATTCCAAAACAATGGATGAGTCAATGAAGCGAGGCAGAAAAATAAGTTCTGATGCCCAGAATATAAAACCAATAAAAATCACAAAATCCAAAAAGAAATATATATTCCTTGGTGACAAAAAACCATTCAAACCATTTAAAAAAAACAAAATAACATCCGACAAAGTCATCGCTCCAAAAAAACAAGATCGTGTTATAGTTAAAAAACCCTTTGTAAAAAAAGATCCCCAAAGAATAGTCAAAAACAACAACATAAGAAGTAGTAATAGAGGCTCTGGATATCAACCTTCAGCAAGATATGACTTGCGAACTAAATATACTGAAAATCAACCTTCAGCAAGATATGACTTGCGAACTAAATATACTGAAAATCAGGAATCAAATATAAACATCACCAATATCCAAAGCTCAACAAAACAAACTCAGATCGATCCCAAGATCAAAAAAATAAAGTATAAATTCTTAGGCCAGAAGAAATCTTTCATACCTCTTTACAAGAAATAAACAACCAATTCGAACATTATAGACAATCATCGCTGCTCTAGTTGATGTTGGGGCAAAAATTACTTATGCTCCAAAAAGCTTAAAACAAAGTTTAAAAGATCTAAAAGAGTTTTTGCCGATTTCTTTAGATTTATTTGCTCTGAATAAGCGCTCAAAAAGTTCCTCGTCTTAGTAAAAAAGCTGGAGCAAAAGAAAAATCGGTGATGCAAAAATTACGAAATATTTGATTATAGATATAAAGGTGCAGTTATTTAAAAAAAGAAGGCCGGGTTAATAGATAAAATCCTTAAGTGGATTGAAAGGCAGTAAGGGGTCTGTAAAGAAATTCAGCGACAAAAATAATTAACGTCCCTTCGTTGGCTCAAGCACGAACAATAAAGAGTATTAATCATAAATTATCATTCCTAGACTCTGACATGAAAATAAAATTCTTGTTAAAGATTGTGAAGATAGAAAAATAAAGGACCTGGGAAGGGAAAATATTTTTTATCATTGCTGTTTATGCCACTGGATCTCGAACCTCCGTAATTGAACTTTTCATATCTTATTTTACATAATATACATTATGCAATTATTAGAAAAGCTTTATGCTACACAATATTATGTAAACTAACAATCAGCTCCCAACCCCTCAAGGTGCTTATTTAAAAAGATTACGGCCTTATAGATAATAAAAACTGATTAATTCTCCCATAATTTTTCTCGAAAATAATAATATGAAGGTCACATATGGAATTATGGGTGGGATTTGGTACTAAACCTAAACGACTATGAATTGCCTTTATTTAGCGAAGATAAAGAAATAGAAATTGGGCAACCTAATCTAGACAAGGATTGCTTGGGCAATTTTTATCTACAAT
>JBLHSZ010000022.1:0-12112 GCA_047627095.1 Rickettsiales bacterium | reverse complement strand
CTGTTAGCAGTAAAGCCTTAGATCTAGATGAAAAATCTGATATTAAAAATGAAGAAAAAAGCGCCTTAGCGGATGCGATTATTAATTTTGGGAGAATAGATGAAATTCTTTCTAAAAATTCCGATAATATTAATAGTGTTTACAACCAGTTAATTTTTATTAAAAGTTATAGTGTGGCGATCAATTCTTTTTCGTATCAATTAACTAATTACAAACCAAAACTATCCAAAAATAAAACCAAAGAAATATTTATAGTTGGGGGAGTGCTTTCAGATGAAAGTGGGGATATTGAGGCTTTGTTTAGAAAGTTTGATAATTTAACTTTAAATACCAAAAAACAGTTTCCCGAGGACAAGATTAAATATTCCGAATTATCAAAAGATGTTGATTTTAGTAAGAAGTATTACTCTTTCCCGATTAACCTATCTATAGAAAAAATTAATAAATAATTTAATGCCAGAAGATATTTTAACTCTCAATAAAGATGATTCGGATCTAAAAGAAAGCAAATCCGCAAGCCCTAAACCGGTTATAAATGAAAAATATGATAAGAAAAAGTCTTATTTAAAACGCCAAATCATTATTAGCGTTATTATATCCGGGATATTCTTAATGATATTTATAGCAATAAATATTTATTATAAGAACAGCATGTCGAGTGAGAAACGGGAATTAAAAAAAATATCACGGGAGATAATAGAGTTAAATAATAAATCAGATGATATTGAATCTCGGGTTAATGATGTAAAAAAATATAAACCAGTTTGGCTCAAAGTTGATAAAAAAAGAAAGGATTTCGAAGGAATAAAAATATCGAACATCAGTGATATATTCAAGAAAATAGCAGACGATTATGATATCAACAACTTTTCAATCAACATATCAGCACCGGAGATACTTAAAGATAAACATTACGATAACACAACTTTTAATGTCAACTTAGTAGATATAAAACTAAATTTCACATCATTTACCGATCAGGCAGCAATGGATTTTATTGCAAGCTTTTTAGATATTATGCCTGGTTATGTTGTCATTAATAATATTTCATTAGTTAAAAGTAAAAAAGAATTTTACACTGACTCTGAATTAGTCAAGATTAGCACCGGCCAAATAAAAGGATCAGTTACATCATCCGTTGATTTTCATTGGTACTTCCTAAAATATAAAGACACAATAAAACCGGTAACAAAAAGTGATAAAATTTAGAAAAAATTTTCAAAACATATTTTTACTAATATGCATATTTTCCACAGATTCCTTTGCGCAGAGTCAATCGAAAGATCTGGAAGGAAATATTAAATCAAAGATCAGGGAGGGATTTAATAGCACCATCAGTAGAATCTTTCCTAAAAAAAACAAAGAGACAACTAATAAAAAGATAATTCCAGATAATAAATCATTAATGTATGAAGAAGCAGAGCTAGACAAAATAAAAGATGCCATTGATGCTTTTAAAAACCAAATACCTCTTGTTGAAGCCACAGTCGACACAACTATAGTTGAGGAAGTGACTCCTATAAAAGAAACCTCAGAATCATACATTTATTTAGGATCTATTTTATATAGATCAAAAAATAATTGGTCACTATGGATCAATGACGGTAAAATTTCTCCAGAAAATAATTATACTAATAATGAAATTTACGTTAAATCAGTCAATAAGGACCAAGCAGAGATTATATGGGCAATGAGTATTAGTAAGTGGAAAATCTTAACTGATAGCGTATCTGAAGAAGGGGCGCCAATTAATGACAATAATCAGGTTGAATTTAATTTTATTCTAAGATTTAATCAGAGCTATATTCTAAATGAAAATATAGTTGTTGAAGGAAGAGCTGGAAAACTAACCTCAAAAGGCTCAACCTTCTCACCACAGAATATTCTGAAATCTATCTTTAACTAAAAACTGACTTAAAAAACATGGCTAAAAACATTACTGATGACAATTTTGAACAAGAAATAGCAAACTCTAAAATTCCGGTTTTAGTAGACTTTTGGGCTCCTTGGTGCGGACCTTGTAAACAGCTTACTCCGATTATTGACGAATTATCAAAAGATTTGGGGGAGCAAATTGCAGTTTATAAATGCAATATTGATGAGAATCCTGAAGTACCTTCAAAATATGCAGTTCGCGGAATTCCGACTTTAATGATTTTTAAAGACGGCAAATTGGTGGATAGTAAAGTTGGATCAGTAGCAAAGAGTGCTCTTTATGAGTGGGTAAGAAATAATTCATAAAGAATAAATGGAGGGTTTGTTTGATAGAAATTTATCTTTAAACCGACAAACCCTTCTTTTAAGGACGTTAGAAAAATTTTACTCTATCAATTTACAACCAAAAATTGGAGTTGAATTAGAATTTTATCTACGACATCAAAATAAACCAACCTCCCCCCAAAGAACTAAAAAGTTTATTTCCAAATTACGACCAGAGATAGCTAAACATAATATCAATATTCAAGGAATTGAGTTAGAACAAGGATCTGGACAAATTGAAATCAAAACCCTTCCCTATCTGGATATTGCAAAATTATGCCAGGATATTGAGAAAATAAGAAAAATTATCATTAACTTAAATGATAATTTGCAAGTTGATTTTTCTTCCCAGCCTTATGTGAATGATTGTGGCAATGCTTTGCAAATTAATTTCAGTCTGATGAAAAATAGCAAATATTTATTTTCTAAAAATGAAAATACTGAAAGCGAATATTTGCTTCATTGCATTTCTGGAATTCTAAATAATGTTAAGAATATGATGATAATTTTTGCACCAGAAGGGCAGGATTATCAAAGATTTGATTTGGAACTGAATCGAAACTTACATAAAAAACAAAAATTTACTGCACCAGTCAATATCAGTTGGGGATATGACAATCGAACTAGCTTAGTGCGAATTCCAAAAACAAATAGAATAGATGAGAGAAGATTGGAGTTTAGGCTTGCTTCAAATGCTGCTGATATTTATTTAGCAATGTCATTTTTCTTACTAGCTATTTCTGAAGGTTTGGAGCAAAAGATAGAAGCCCCAAAGGAAATTTATGGTAATGCTTTTGACGAGCAATATGGTCTAGAAATATTGCCTAATTATGAAGAGGCCAAAGGTTGTTTTGATAAAAATTTAATCAACGTCAAAATCTAGGAAATAAATTTATCTTTATATTTTAAAGCAGAAAACTTGATCAAAACTCCGATGATTGCGGTTAGTGGCAATGCCAGAATAATTCCGACAAATCCGAACAAAACTCCAAAAACAAACAAACCAAATATTATCCAAACTGGGTGAACTCCAATTTTATCACCAACTAATTTCGGGGTTAGGAAGTTAGATTCTATTATCTGTCCAATTAAAAATATTAGGCCGACTATTCCAATTTGTACAGGATCGATACCCCATTGGAAGAGACCCACGATAACTGCGATTACTACACCAAAAAGCATTCCTACATAAGGAATGAAGGATAAAACTCCAGTAAAGAATCCGATTAGAAATCCAAAATTCAAACCAGATAAAGTAAGTCCGATCGCATAGAAAATTCCTAAAATTGAACAAACATTAAACTGACCACGAATGCAACTTGAAAGAGTTGTGTCGATTTGAGTAACAATAGTTCTTATGTTTTGTTGATATTTTGTTGGTAGGTAATTATCGATTTTGCTGATGATTAAATTCCAGTCGCGCAGGATGTAGAATACCAAAACCGGGGTAATAAAAATTAGAGAAATAATATTTATTATTACAACTCCTGATTGCATAACTTTGGACAATATTTCTTTAGAAGAATTAGCAAAAGTAGTAACACTTTTTTCGTTTAGATAATATTTAATATTAGGCTCAATTTCAAAACCTCTGGAGACTAAGAAATCAAATATTTTTGGATAGATATTATTCACCAGAACATTAGTGTAGTAAGGAATAGAGGATATCAAGTTTATTGCTTGCTCATAAAGAAGTGGTGAAATCAAAGCAAAAACAATGATTGTTGCCGATATAAAAATTTCCAGGATAATGACCGTTGCAGCAACTCTAGAAAATTTCCACCTTTCCATCTTGTCAGCCAATGGGTTTAAGAAATAAGCGATAATGATGGCACAGATGAATGGAAATAAAATTGACTTAATGAAGTAAATAAAAATAAAAGTCAAAGATACAATCAATAAACTTAATATGGCCTTATCTTTTGTTTTCATAAATATGTTCTAATTGAAGTTTCTTAAAGATAAAAAATATCCGCCTTCTGGCTTTGATTCCAAGAATAGATCTTCTTGCTTGAAAGAAGTGACAATGTCATCTTTGTCAGATCCATAATCAACATTGATCTTAACGAGATCTTTGGATATTGATTCTATTTTTAAATTTGAAATCAAACCAGATTTTTGTAATTTATTTTTAATAATCATCCACTCTGTCAAATCAGAAACTAGAATATCAATATTGGTGTTGTCTGGACTAGATTCTGAAATATTGGCATCTTCATCACTTTTTATTAGATAGTCAGATGTTTTTTTGATAACTTTTGGAACCAACTGACTCATTGGCAACTGATCGACATTTACGAATTCAAGTCGGACTTGATTATTTTGTGCTTTTTGAATTGTAACCAAATCAATATTTACTTTATTTTCGATTGAGTCAAAGTCAAAATAAGCCAGCACTATTGATCCTGTACCATACTTGTAAAAAGAAGTTTTAAAATTAGAGAAGTCATTATTTTTAATATTATCAATATTAAAATTCACCACGTCCTCAACATCTCCTTTGGGAAGTTTTAGCTCAGGATATTCGTTCTTTCTAAGAAATTGTCCCCAAGCCCACTTCCAATCATTCTCTTTTTCCCAGATTAAAGCTTCTTCTTTAGCTATTTTAATGGGGATTATTAAATAGGATTTTTCATCAACGGATTTTTCAATCTCATCCTTACTATCCAAATGATATTTCACAAAACTCTTGGAAAAATTCAGATTTAGAGTTGCGGAATATTTATTGCCAGCAATTTTTTCATCAAAAATCTGTTGTGATGACACCATATCGGCTATTTTCTCATTTTGAAAATTGTTAGAGACTTTTTTATCAAAACCAAGACGATCAAGCAGGACAATAAAAGCACTTCTCTGTCCATCAGCAATTGCTTTGATGCGAGATTGGTTGGGAGACTCTCCGTCAGAGATGACAACAATATCATTTACGACGTATTTGTCCTGTTCTTGGGCAAGACCATCTTTGCCGCTAATGAGCACCAATAATAATAGGAAAAAACCAGACCATTTTGACCTTATCGCTTTATGAACCATATCGGAAATTGACATTAATTTAATTGGGAGGATAATTCGCGAGGCCAAAATTTACGCCAATCAACTTAGAATCGCAAATGAAAAATTACGGAGCCATAGATTGGCTAGTAATTTTGATGATTCAAAATAAAAAGAAATAAAGTTTATCATGAAAACCACCAATTCTACGAAAAAAACGGATGACAATTCCCTAAGTTACAAAGACGCTGGGGTCGACATTTGCGCCGGCAATGAACTGGTTGACAAAATCAAGCCTTTTGCGAAAGCAACTGTTAGGCCAGGAGCTGACGCCGATTTAGGTGGGTTTGGAGCTTTGTTTGATCTTGCCAAATGCAAATACAAAGATCCTATTTTGGTTTCAGCCACTGACGGCGTGGGCACCAAACTAAAAATTGCCAAAGATATGAATAAGCATGACACGATTGGTATCGATTTGGTGGCAATGTGTGTTAATGATCTGATCGTTCAAGGTGGTGAACCATTATTCTTCCTTGATTATTTTTCTTCTGGAAAATTGTCAATTGATATTGCAAGCGATGTTATTAAGGGAATTGCTCAAGGTTGTAAAATGGCCAATTGCGCTTTGATTGGTGGAGAAACCGCTGAGATGCCTGGGCTCTATGGGAAAGGCGATTATGATTTAGCTGGATTCACTGTTGGTGCGGTTGAGAGGGATAACATCTTGCCAAAAAATATTTGTGCAGGTGACGTGGTTTTGGGTCTAAAATCTAGCGGTGTTCATTCCAATGGATTTTCGCTTGTAAGACATATCATGAGTGAGAGAAATATCACTCTTGATCATAAATTATCTGATGGAAAAACTCTTGGAGAAGCTCTTATTGAACCAACTCGAATCTATGTAAAATCTTGCCTTGCGGCTATCAAGACTGAAAAAGTCAAAGGTTTGGCACACATCACTGGTGGCGGATTGCTGGAGAATATTCCTAGAGTTTTGCCGGAAAACCTTACTGCTGAAATTGATTATTCTGCATGGGAATTGCCAGAATTATTCCAATTTTTGAAAGATTCTGGAAATGTCACTGATGATGAAATGCATCGCACTTTCAACTGTGGAATTGGCATGGTTCTTATTTTAGATAAAAGCAACATATCTGAAATTAAAGAAATATTGAGCCAATTTGGTGAAGAAGTTTTTGAAATTGGAACTATTAAATAATTAAAATGAAAAAAGATCTTTCCGTCCACTTACAAGACTTTCCTAATGTTTCTTTTTTGCAAGATGAAAAAGATCTGGCTTCTGACATGGACATGGTTCGTAAAATTTGTAGCGCGGCTTTATTTATTCGTGACAGGGAGAATTTACGAGTTAGATTGCCGCTAAATACACTTAATATTATTGGATCTAACGCATCTAGAATGCTGCTCTACAAAGATATTATTTCTGACGAAGTTAATGTTAAAAATATCCAAATCACTCCTGAAATTGGCGATTTAGCAGAAGTTAAATTGCAGATTAATCTCAAGAAAGTTGGCGCCAAATTAGGTAAAAAAATGAAGGATGTTCAGATGGCTTTGAGAGCTGGAGATTGGAAAAAATTAGAGGAAAATAAAGTTGAGATTGCAGGAGAAATTTTGATCGATGATGAATTTGAGATCAAACTAATCACCAAAAATTCTCACAATACAACAGCACTTCCAACCAATGATTGTTTGGTTGAACTTGATATTGAGTTGACAAAGGAATTGGAAGAAGAAGGTTTGGCTAGAGATATTGTTAGAGCAATTCAGCAAAATAGAAAAGATGCTGATTTGAATGTTTCTGATCATATCAAAATCGCCATTTTGAGCTCTGATTCTGAACTTTTACGAGTGGTGAAGAATTTTGATTCCTACATTCGTGAACAGACTTTGACTGATGAGATCATTCTATCAACAGATTCTTCTTTATTGAAAAAATATCAATTCTCTTTTGATAATAAAATCGAAGAGAACAATTTCAAAATCGCTATTAGTTTATAATTTTATTACCAAAGATCCGGTGGATTTTCTTCCTTCTAAATCAGCGTGAGCTTGTGGGATTTGGTCAAAACTGTAAGTAGTGATATTTGGTTTTAGAATTCCTTTTGAAATCAATGTAAAAACTTCACTTGAAGATAGAACCAACTCAGGTCTTCTGGATTTGTAGAATGCCAAAAGTGGACGAGTGATGTAAATCGAATTTGCCATCAAAGAATCTAGATTGATTGGCGGAGATTCACCAGAAGCTTCACCATGACTAATACAAACTCCTGTTGGCCACAAACAATCTATTGATTTTTTAATCGTATCTTTGCCAACTCCATCATAGACAATTCCAACTCCAGTTCCCTTGGTGATTTCATCTACTTCATTCAAAAAATTCTTATTAGAATAGTTGATCACATGATCACAACCGAAAGATTTGGCGATTGCAACCTTAGCATCACTTCCAACTGTTCCAATCACTTCTAGCCCGAGATGTTTTGCCCATTGGCATAGAAAATGACCAACTCCTCCGGCTGCCGCATGAATAAGGACTCTTTTCATTTTTGCGGCCATGTAGACCCTGAATAATAATGTGTGAGCCATCATTCCTTTGAGAAGAGATCCTGCAATCTGCTCATCGCTCAAATTTTTTGGCGGAGTGATGAGGAAATGCTGATCAATAACTCTTTTTTCCGCATAAGCTCCGAGTGGTCCTGTGGCGTATGCAACTCTTTCTCCGACTTTGTAATCGACAACAGATTTGCCAACTTTCTCAATAATTCCACAAGCTTCTATTCCTAAAATAGTAGGTGTGTGACCAAGTTTAAAAGCTCCATTTCTAAATAAAACATCGAAATAATTAATTCCAATTGCCGTATGGCGAATCAGAACTTGATGTGGTTTTGGAATTGGTTCTTTAATATTTTTGAGCTCAAGATTGGCATGTCCGCCAGTTTTACTTAGTATGAATGCTCTCATTTTTATTTATTGATTGATATTTTAGTGGCTAAAAGTTAGCTTCTGCCTTAATCCTAATTCTTTAAAAAATCCCAATTTATGCAACATAATTCTTTATTTGTTTTTGATATTGAAACAATTCCCGATACTGATGCGGCAAAGAACTTACTGGATTTGGATGGAAAAAATGTCGATGAATGTCGAAAAGCTTTGGCTGATTACCATCTGAAAATCACTAATGGCAGAAGTGATTTTCTGCGCCAGCCTTTTCAAAAAATAGTCGCAATTAGTTTTCTTCAAGCCGACATTGTTCGCAACAGCGATGGAACTGAAAAATATGTTCTAAATGAAATTCGCAGTGGTGGAAATATTGATTCATTAGAAGAAGAGTTGGTTAAAGGATTTTTCTCATTTTTGAAAAAACAACCTCCTAGAATTGTCAGTTTTAATGGCAAGAATTTTGATTTGCCAGTTTTGAAATATCGTGCCATAAAATATGGTATTGCCGCACCATTTCTTTACAAAATGGGTGACAAATGGAATAACTACAATCAAAAATATTCTCTTGATTGGCATTGTGACCTCATCGATGCTTTTTCTGATTTTGGCGCTTCAGCGCGAGTGAAAATGAACGAGCTTTGTGCCGTTTTTGGACTCCCTGGAAAGATTGGAATTGACGGATCAATGGTGACGGAATATTACGATTCTAAAAAATTAGCTGAAATTCGTGATTATTGCGAAACCGATGTGGTGAATACCTATTTGTTGTACTTACATTATCAGCACCACAATGGCAGTCTGCGTACTGAAGATTTTGCGTCGGCTCAGGAAGATTTATCGCATTATTTATTGACTGAAGGCGAAGAAAAAAAACATCTAAAAGAATTTTTGGATGATTGGATAAACAACAAATAATTATGATTATTGGAATTGGCGTCGACATTGTTGAAATTTCTCGAATCAAAGACTCTATTGAGCGCTTTGGAGAAAAATTTGTGGAAAGAGTTTTTACTAAAGGAGAGATTTTGAATGCTGAAAAAAAAGCCAATCAAAATATCAAGATCAGCTATTATGCCAAAAGATTTGCCGCTAAAGAGGCTTTTTCAAAAGCAATTGGACTTGGTATTGGTCGAGGAATAAATTTCACTGACATTGAGATTATTAATGATGAAAAAGGAAAACCAAAAATCAAATTAGCCAGCAATGCCAAGTCTTTTCTCCAAAATAATTTAAAGCAACACAACTTTAAAATTGATGTTTCACTCAGTGACACCAAAGATCTTGCCGAAGCATTTGTTGTGGTTTCTGAGAGTTTCTAATCAAAACTGATTTGGAGAAATATTAAAAAAATTTATCCTTCATCAATTTCCATTTCTACATCGTCATTGAAAGCTAGAAGAACTCTTTGTTCTTTATTGGCCACAAATCAATCTTCAACACCAAAGTATCAACATCAACCACATCAATAGTTATCGTGCGGTAAAGGTAGTTTATTTTGTTGGACGAATGATTTTGGAATTTAGATTTCTAATTTACTCGCCCAATCTCTGCACTTTCAAGCTTTCACTAATTAGGCCAATAATTTCGCTAATTTTGCTGTTTGACAAACACGCCCCGCGGGGCGAGTTTGTCAAATTAATTACTAAAAGTTGTTTTTGTAATAAGTTTTATTGAGATTTATTTTAATAAAGAGTCAAAATAGATAAAAATATGCAACCGATTATGTAAATACCAAGGACATTACCAACCAATAAAAAATAAATAAATTATGCAATATCTACACACCATGATCAGAGTCAGAAATATTGAGGAATCGCTCGATTTTTACTGCAATAAATTGGGTTTGGTTGAGACCAGAAGATCTGAAAATGAGAAAGGCAGATTTACTCTAATTTTTTTAGCGGCGCCTGGAAATTTAGAAAATGCTAAAATAAATCAATCACCCCTAATTGAACTCACCTACAATTGGCCGGATGAAAAAGGCGAAACCGAACAATATCAATCAGGAAGAAACTTCGGTCATCTGGCTTTTGAGGTGGATAATATTTATGATTTCTGCCAGAAATTAATTGATAAAAATGTCATCATCAATCGCCCACCAAAAGATGGTTACATGGCTTTTATCAAATCACCTGATGGTGTTTCGATTGAACTTTTGCAGAAAGGTGATACTTTAGAAATTTGCGAACCTTTCAAATCAATGAAAAATATTGGATCTTGGTAGGTTCTGTTGAGATCCCCTCCCCTTTAAATAAATAATAATCAAAATGAAAAAAATATTAATTCCCGTCACAAATCACGCAACATTAGGATCTACTGACCAAGAAAATGGCACTTATTCTCCAGAACTAACCCACGCTTTGCATGTGTTTTTGGAAGCTGGTTTTGAATATGACATCGCTTCTATCAAGGGTGGAAAGGCTCCGATCTATGGCACCGAAATCAAAGATGATCCAGTCAATGACGCCATATTAAATAACCCAGAATTTCAAAATCGCATTAACAACACCATTCCTGTCTCACAAATCAACATAGATGATTACGATGCGATTTATTATCCAGGGGGATTTGGCCTATTATCGGATTTGGCAACCAATGAAGATTTTGCCAAACTCGGAGCGCAGCATTATGAAAATGGCGGAATTCTATCTGCTGTTTGTCACGGTCCAGCAGCTCTTCTGCCAATCGTCCTAAGCAATGGCGAAAAGCTATTGGCCGATAAGTCGGTTACCTGTTTTACTCGAGAAGAAGAAATAGATTACGGAACAATCGACAATATTCCTTTTTTGCTCGAAGAATCTCTCACTCGCAATTCAGCTCACTACAGCAAAGTTCAGCCTTGGAATGTGTTCGTGGTCGAAGATAATCGCGTCATCACTGGACAAAATCCCGCCAGCGCAAACGATGTTGCTGAAGCTGTTGTGACAAATTTGGCTTAATGAAATTTTATTCTGCCTAATTTAATTGGTTCTTTTTCAAAATGAGTAGGTAAATCAATTCCCCAGTTTTGTCATCCTCGCGCAGGCGGCGATCCATGAGGCATGAAAAACAGACTAAGAAACTTTAATTTGATTGTAGACTTCATGGATCCCCGCCTGCGCGAGGATGACAAAGTTGGGGAATAAGATGGCAATAAATGAAATTATGTCATCGAATTAACTGACCTTAATAAGGATGACAAAGCTTATGGTAAGAGCGATAAATCTGGCAATTAAAGTCACTTTACCCACTCATTTTGAAAAAAAGCCGTTTAATTACCATTGATAGAGTCAATTTCAGTTGGAAAAGAGCCAAAAAAAACTCTATCAATGCCTCCCAACTAAAGTTGTTTTTAATATCTTGAGTAAAGCTTCCGGAATATTTTGCGTCATATTTTGTGCTCCCGCCAATCTTGGATTTGTTCTCGGGCTAGTAATTGCACAGATAATATTGTTCGCTTGATTTATTTCTAACTCTCTATTTTGTAAAATAATTTTTACTTCCGAGCCATCCGCAGCCAAATCAATTGGTTTATGACCATCTCTATTCCTTAAAAAAACACTAGCCCCCGACTCTATTAATATTTCTGCCAAATCAGGAAAACCAAGATGAGCAGATAAATGTAGTGGAGTGTTTTCGCCACGATAAGTTTTATTTACATCAGCACCTTTTGCCAACAATAAAGACGTCATTTCAGGATTATTATCCAGAACCGCTATGTGAATCAATCTGCTTCCATCTTCATATTGGCGATTTATTTGAGTTGGATTATCCAATAATAAATCAACTACGTCCCGCCTGTCATTTAAAACTGCATAATATGCTGGGTCTTTTCCCTCATGATACATGGCCCTTCCCCATTTCAAATCAATAAAACATCTAACTAATTCTATGTTGCCAGATTCAGCGGCGACTTGAA
>JBLHSZ010000021.1:0-12179 GCA_047627095.1 Rickettsiales bacterium | reverse complement strand
TTTCCATAGACACAAAAGAAACAACATTGTCATCAAACGCTTCCATCTCTTCCTCCTCCTCTTCAAATGATTCTTCCTGGTTGGCTTCATCAATTGCGTTATAATCATCAGGACTGATTTCTTCCTCCCCTGCAGATTGGTCTTCATTGCTTTTGATGATCTCTTCTAATTCTGAATTATATGTTTCATCGATTCTAATGATGTCACGAAGCAAAATAGCTCCACTGGAAAGACCTTCATACCAATCAATGAAATAGCGCATTACCATTGGGCTTTGATAGAGAGACAAAACCGTTTTGGCACGACCATTTTCAATGCGAATTGCGATTTCAACTTCGTCTTCACGAGTCAAAAGATCGACATTACTCATTGATTTTAGGTAGGTTTTAACTGAATCTTCACTTCTTTTTAGACTCTTCTCTTCATCTTTTGCGATAGCATCTTCATCCATTAATTTTTCAACATCATCTTCTTTTTCGACAACTTGAATCTTAAATTCAGTGAAAATACTAAGGAATTTTTCTAATTTTTGCTTATCCAAAACATCATCTCCGATCTGCTCTTTGATTTGCTCAATTGTTAGAAATCCTTGTGATTTTCCTAGTGACAACAAAGTTTTTAGAACTGCTCCAGTACTATCTACTGTTATCTTTGATTCACTGATATTGTTTATGGTTGGAGATGCAGCTGAAGGTTCTTTGTTATAAACGATAGTTACCGGATTTTCTGCATCGGCTTTTGCTTTTTCTTCTGCTATCTTTGCATCTTTTTTGCTAATTTTTTCTTTGGCAAATTTTTGACCGAATTTGCTGACAAGCTTTTTGTTGTTGATGGGTTTAGGCTTAGTTTTTTTGGGGTTTTTTGGAACCGGAGAAACCTTCTTTTTCGGTTTTTCAGCTGTTGCTTTTTTGGAGGAGCTTTCTTTTTTAGTCTTTGCTGGGGTTTTTAATGATTTTTCTGTAGATTTGACGGCTTTTTTAGGGTCTGAGTCTATGATCTGGGAATTATTTACTTTTTTTTTTCAACAGATGTTTTGGCTGTAACTTTTGGAGTAGATATTTTCATATAATGTCTTAGGAATTTGTTGATTGAGCAAAATCAAGTATAATAGGAAATATATGATAGATCTAAAAGTTTATTTTTCAAATCAATTATGGATTAAGAACGATTAATTATTATATTATTTATATTACACATTATTAGATGCCTTTTAGGTTCTTATTCAAAATTAGGCGGTAAGTGGATTGCCGATTTTTTCATCTTTGCAAAAACTAACTAATTAGACTAAGATTAGTTGTATTGGCCATTAGATCAATAAATCACTTTCCAACTCTAAAATCTTTTTTTCCAGAAAGGTTCTATAATTAAATAATTCTTTTTGAATTCCTGATTTTATAGCTATTTCATCAGTTTCAATTATGTGATTTGAGTTCAATGTTTCTGAATATTGATCACTAACCTCTTCATAAAGATATTTTAACAAAATAATTTGTAGTTTATGGCGAACATTTTCTATATTTTTATCAAAAAATTTTATGTCAAAAATTTTAGTCAAAAGAGCGTCATTCGAAATATTATCTTTCAAATCCGCCTTTATTTCTTCAATATTTGCTGTCGGAGAAGAATCGAGAAAATTGATCAAATGATCTTTTATTATTGCTAATTCATGGTTGATAAATTCCAAATTTATTAAAACACAAAACTCATCTTGATAATCTCTAAGGTCTGGGAAATTGACAATAATAGCAATGACAGCAAGGCCATATCTTGACCTCGTATCAAGATCGATATTATTATTTACGACTAATTTGGGGGCTATGTTCTTGGTTTGGAATTTTTTATTCTTTCCAAGCTCATATAGAAGATTTTTATAATATTGACTAAAATGTTTTTTACTATTTGCATCGGCTATTAGATCTACTTTTTTGAAGAGATTTGCTTCAAGTTGCGCTTTTTTCTCAGGTGAAATCAATCCTTCTTGATTATGATTGATCTTGAGATCTGTTGCCTGAAAATCAAATAAAACTTTTGATAAATTATCGGCATTTTGCAAGAAATTTTTCATTGCAATTCTGCCATTTTTCCGAACAAAATCATCAGGGTCGACCTTGTTGGGCAATATTGCAAAACGGATAGTATTGTGTGGATTTATTGTTGGTAAAACCAAATCAATAGTCCTTTTCATGGCATTTTTTCCTGCCAAATCCCCATCCAAACAAACCACAATATCATTTGATTTGCGTGCAAGAATTTGTAACTGATCAATTGTAAGGGCAGTTCCAAGAGGGGCAACAATATTTTCAATTCCATTGATACTGAGTGAAATAACATCCATATATCCTTCAACTACAACCACAAATTTATTATCATAAATTGACTTTGTAGCATTCGATAAATTATATAAATTATTCCCCTTCTTAAACAAATTGGTTTCTGATGAGTTTAGATATTTTGGCTGCCCTTCACCCAAAATCCTTCCTCCAAATGCTATGACTTTTCCCTTGTGATTGGTGATTGGGAAAATTACTCGATTTTTGAATTTATTGTATAATTTGCCATTATCATTTTTTCCAATGATACCAGAAGCCAACAATTCTGATTCGCTAAAGGATTGTGATTTTAGATGTCGCAACAATAAATCAGCGCTAGTTGGTGCAAAACCCAAGCGGAATGTTTTGATATTAGCGTTGTTTAGACCTCTCGAATAAAGATATGAAAGCGCTTCGCCGCCGATATTTGATAAGAGATTATTTTCAAAAAACTGACAAATATTTTCTAAAAGAAGAGAATCGCGATCAACTTTTTCTTGATATTGTTGCTCCTGTTTGGAGCTTTCAATGACAGGAATTTGAATTCCATAATTATCGGCCAATTGGACAACCGCATCTTTGAATCCAAGGCCATCAATTTGCATGGTAAACCCAATAATATCACCATGTGCGGCGCAACCAAAACAATGATAAAAGCCTTTTTGGTCATTAACTGTGAATGAAGGAGATTTCTCGTTATGGAATGGACAAAGACCAGAATGCTCCTTGCCTTTTCTCTTGAGCTCAACACGTTTTCCAATCACATCCGAGGCATTGATTTGTGATCTTAATTCATCTGGGAAACTTTTGGAAAATTGCATTAAAAAAGATTAAAAATATTTCTGATTCCACCAGGAGCGATTGCCGAAGCTGTGTTGATATTGAATTCACCTTCGAGCTGATTTCTGGTTTTTATGTAACTATAGCGAACAGCAAAAATTCCACCACCCTCTTCGCCAACAATTATCCTACCTAAAATAGGGATTCTTCCAATGCCAAAAAATTTATTCAGCACATATCCAGGAACGATTAGTCCCTTCAGATCTGTTTTGCCACTCTTAAAATCTATTGTTCCTTTTGATGTGAATCCGAGCTTGTGACTATTGGTAATCAAAGTTTTGATATTTAAAACATTATTACTAAACCCAAATTTAAGTTTTAGATTATTGAATTTAATTTTATTATTTTTTAGATCCGTTTCCTTAAATTTACCAAATGCATCATTATCATATATTTTTTCAACCACCTCATTTCTTAAAACCGTAAATTCACGAGAAATCCTAATTTCACCTTCTAATTTTCCATCTTTGTCTAATTTAGATTTTATTTTTGCCCTGCCATCAAGAATTTGGTTAGAGATATTTAGTCCTTTAGCAAGAACAGAAACATCTTGGATAAATCCAGCAATCAAAGTTGGATTCTTCTTAGTTGGAGAGGAAATTTCGATATCAATATGATTATCTTGGTTGTATCTGGCCGAAATTATTCCATCTTCACAAAAACTCTTATCACATTTTAAATCAATATTTAAATCCGTAAGATTTTGATTTTGTGCTAGACTCAATTTATCAATAGAGATTTTTATGTCATTTTTATGATAAAAATTAAATCCTCCAGATTGGCTATTACTGCTTTCTAAAAATGATTTCAAATCCAGACTTTTCCCATTAATTCTTAAGAATGAAGAGTCATTAGTAGATTTATAATTCAAATCAAAATTACTATTAGCAAAATTGCGGTTTTCTATATTGATTTGAGATATTTTGATCGGGCTTGTTTGTAAGGATAGTTCGCCACTCATTTTTTTATTATTTTCTTGCAAATTTAAGTTTTTCAAATGCAAAATATTATTTTCATCAAACGAAATTCTGGTTGTGAGGGAACTTTTCACACCAGGTCTTTTAATGACATTAAATCGCTTAAAATTCAGATCTGTTTTGGTCAAGTCTATTTTTGTTGCAAAATCAAGATGCCCAAAATCTTTGAGCACCGAAACCTTCAAATTCGAATTATTAATATATTCATTTTCAAAATTATCGATATCAGAATCTATTTTAATGTAAACGTCTTTAAGGGATAAATGGTGATTTATTGGCAGTTTTATAGAAAGATTGGTTTGCGTTTTTCCGCGAAAATATTGCTTAATTTCTTTTGCAAACTGACTCTTATAATTGATGTGTTTTAAGCCATCTCCCGCTTTTCCGATAACTTTTCCATCAATATTGAGCATTGGTTTTTTAGCATGAAATTCAGGAATGGAAATGCTGGCAAAATTTATCCTACTGTCCAAAATATCTCCTTTAGAAATATCAATTTGCATCTGATTGCGATCAAAAAATGCGATACCATTAACTTTCGAAAGTGTCGGGAAATATTGATTATATTGCAGATCCAAACCAGAAAATGCCAACTCAGACTCAATCCTTTCTAAGTTCTGATGTCCGTTCTTATGTTTTAAAATCATTGTGGCATAGCCATCTGTTACAACTCCATTTTTGATATGGCCTAAGAACCAATCGCGAACATTGTTTTGATTAAGGAATGTCGGCCAAAGCAATTTCAAATTGTTGGTTGGAACGTCAGTTACTTTGAATTGCATTATTGTTTTTTGCTTATTTTTATCCAAAAAATCACTGGCAAGCAAAGACATAGAAAAACCCGTATCTGCAAAATTGCAGTGAAGATTATTGATGGAGAATGTTTTAAGTTTATTATTAAGTTTTCCAGAAAAAATAAGATTTTTCAGATCAATCGGACCACTAAAATATTCTGGATAATAGAAACTGGCAGAATTAGTGATAAGATCAAAAGATGCGGAAGAAAGATGTTTGTATTTATCAATAATCAAATTTGTATCACCGCTAAATTTTCCAGAAATTTGGGACAAAGAAGAAAGTTTAGGATCAAGAAAAGCAATTGACGAGGGAATAAAATTGCGAAAACTTGTGTCGCATTCTATAGCTTCATCTCGACTAAAAACACAATTAGCATCGATCAATAAATCAAGGTCTTTAGGATTTAAACTAATTTTATTGGCCAAAGTTAACTGCAAATATCCGTCTTTAAAAGATGTGGTTATGTGCGATTCTTTTAAAATTATGGTCGCAACCTTTTCGTTATTTTTAATATTTATTTTAGCATCAGTAATCAAGAAATTTTTGATTGCCACTTTTCCTAATTTCAGCGTTGTGAATATTTGTGACAATATCTCAGAATAACCTTTTTGTAATAACAACTTCTGTCCACCCACATCCCCAAAAGATATTTGGCTATTATTGCTTACTTCAATTTCAGGAGCGATGATTATTAATTTTGACGGAGTGGTTTTTAGAAGCAGTAGATTGAAAATTGAAAATTCGGCCTCAACCTTTGGAAAAAGTAGCTCTTCTTTGTTTTTATTAATGACCCTAACTTCATCAAGTCGCACTTTTATTTTGTGAAAAGTACTGAACTTCAAAGAAGATTTCTTAATGTTTATGTAATAATTACTAGGCAGGTTTTTATTGGCTCCTTCTTCAATTGCAGCAGTAATGAATAAAAATGATTTATATTCAATGGCAATTAGAGCAAGAAAATAAACCGCTGAGATCAGGATGATCAAAAAAGTTGATTTTATAAAACCACTAAGAATTGTACCAATCAAATTCTTTTTTGGCTTACGTGATTTTCTGGCTTTTATGGATGTTTTTTTCATTTGTCAATTTTCTGACTCTTAATTCTGATATGACCTTCCAAGTACACGATAATCCGGAATTGTCAGCACAATGTTGACACTTTCATTGCGCTTTATTATTTCCAAAGCAAGGCCTTGACTTTCCAATAGAGGATCTAATCCTAATTTATCGATCTGACTTTGAAAGGTTTCTACATCAGTGCTCGCTTGCGGATAAAAAATATAGACCAACCCTCCAAAATGATCATCTGAAATAGTGATTCTGATTTTGGTTTTTTCATTAGCTTTCAGAATAAGTCCAGCCAATTTTTTGAAAATGTCGGTTAAGGTTTTTTTATTGATTTTAATATCAAGAAATTTTGGATTATTAAAATCACTAAATTCTATCTGAGCGCTGAATTTACTATTCAAACTGGCGATAAAATCTTTAACAATTTGCGATGATTTGGTGATTTTATCCTCTACATCAAGATGATTTGCCAAGGATTTCTCATCTAGAAAATTATTGACTGCGGTTTTTAGTTTAAGGGAATTGATGTAGATTTTATTAATGTCATCTAAATATTTTTTATGCGGCAAAGGTCCATAAATTTCGGTTCTCAAAGTTGCAGAGATTTTGCTTATCAAATCAACATACTTACTTATTTCACTAGGAATAATATTAGAAACCTGACTTTTTAAATTACTAAGATTCTTATTATTAACTTCTATGCTTTTTTGAAAATTAGCGGTCTTTTCTCTGATCTTGGCAATCAATAAATCGAAATCAACTGGCTTGGTCAAATAGTCACTGGCTTCCATTCTGACACCCTTGATAACATCCTCTTTTTGCCCAAGCGCGCTGAGCAAAATAAAAGGAATATTGCTGTTGTCGATTTCTTTATTGTTTCTAATCGCTTTTAACAAATCATGACCAGATGATTCTGGCATCATTACGTCTGAAATGATTAGATCAGGATTTTGATTTAGAAAAATTTCTAAACCCTTTTTACCATTTTCAGCCTGAACAACTTCAAAATCTTCACTCTCTAGAATCCCTACCAAACTTTCTCTAACGTCGACCTCATCTTCTACACAAAGGATTTTTATTTTATCTCTCATAAAAAAATTATTATTGGTTAATTATTAAACCGCTATGCGGTTTGGGTCTTCCCGAAGGGATATTAAAGAAGCTACTAGACGATTTTTGCTCCAGAAAAATTTCGCATTACCTCACCAACCAAATCTTGGTTGGAATTGCCATTAGAAGATTCACTAACAGTATCATTTTTCACAGAGTCTTCATTATTATTGTGCGGTTTTATTGTTCCAGCATTTTTAGAAATAATTTGATCCAAATTAGGAAGGTCGGATAAATAGCACATTCTCACCATAAGCATTTCCATGACCATTTTTTGAGATGAAGAATTTGCTACTTCTACATTGCCTTTGATCAGCATTTGCCACATTCTTACCAAGTCTGCCATATTGGTTTTTGTCGCCAAATTTTTGATTTTTTCTACTGCGCTAGAGGAAAATAGTTGAGGCTCAAAGTCGGTGCTTTTATTCAAAATAATCGTGTGGAGAAGTTTTTGCAGATCAATGATCAAACCGGCAATATCGGTCGAATGTTCATAGAATTTATTGAGACATTCTATCGAATTTTTGATATTTCCTTGCAAAATTTCTGCAAAAAAATCGATGATTTTATTTTTATCATTTAACCCTAAAACTTCTTCTACTGCGACAGAATTTAGTTCGGATTGATAATTATTGTGTGACAAAATGCGATCAGTGATTGAAAGCAAATCACGAACCGATCCGTCCGCTGCTTCAGAAATCAAATTCAATGCCAAATCTTGGGCAGTGAAATTTTCTTGAGAAAGAATGTTTTTTAAATGCGCTGACAATTCTTCAGCATCCAATCTCCTAAGATCAAATCTTTGGCAACGAGATAGAACTGTGATTGGAACTTTGCGAATTTCGGTGGTTGCAAAAATAAATTTAATGTGAGCTGGCGGCTCTTCCAATGTTTTAAGTAGGGCGTTGAACGCACTATTGGAAAGCATATGAACCTCATCAATGATGTAGATTTTATATCTTCCTATTGCTGGTGAATATTGAACTCCATCGATCAAAGCACGAATATCATCAACTCCAGTTTTGGAAGCGGCATCTATTTCGATGACATCTTGATGGTTTGATTTGGAGATTGAAACACAATTTGAACAAACACCGCAAGGTATTCTAGCAATATCTGAATCTTCGTTTTCTCCCAAACAATTCAGAGCTTTAGCAATGATTCTGGCTGTAGTGGTTTTTCCGACACCGCGAATTCCAGTCAGAATGAATGAATGAGCAATTTTTTGATTAGCGATCGCATTGGTTAGAGTTTGCACCAGAACTTCTTGACCGACCAGTTCGGAGAAATTATTGGGGCGATATTTGCGTGCTAAAACTTGATAGGACATTTTTAAACTAGGAGTTTGCGATCAAAGACAATACTAATTATCAAAATTAACTGTGCATTTAGGAGAAATGTTTTTGAGGATAAAATTGAGAAGAAAAACTGTGTATCAGGATGTACATAAGGTTTTTCTTCTCAATTTTAGACCAAAAAGATAAAGCGTAAATGCACAGTTAATTGTGATTATTGGTATAATGGTAGGAAACAAGACAACCCGTCGATTCTGCTGTGGCTGCTTTCTTTCGAATCTGACCCGATTGACAAAAACAAACGCCTGCCTTGCTTCCCGCCGCAAATTATCTAGAAGCAAAGTTTTATTGCAATAGTTTAGATTGGTCAATCTTGCTAAAAGCGAAAAATTAAATGAGAAATTTATTTACAACTAAAAAAAATCTTTTATTTTACTCCGCCTTGAAATTTTGTTTTCAAAAAAACTAGATAAATGTCGTTAAATCACATTAGCGTTTTTATCTGAAAAATTTATTTCTTTTCCGAGCTGCTTTTAAGTCGCTCCGTTTTTTTGTAGGTTAGAACTACACTTTATTCATTGATGTTGAAATCTTGCCAATATCAGGTTCACTTATTTTTTTTGGAGATTATCTAAGAAATGACACAATCAAATGACTATGGCGGTGTGGCCAACTCTAACATCCGCTACATAAACTTCCAAAATAATAATAAATCGCAAACTGCGCCAAGCGCCCCTATTTGTGATTCTCCAAAACAATATCGTTCAATCGAGCAAGAAATATCTAGAATCAAACCTGCAATTCCAGTTCACGTAGTTCGCCCAAAAAACATCAACAAAGCAGCTATATGGTTCTTGAACAATTTCATGGGAAAAGTTTTGTATTCTGTCAAAAGCAATCCTGAAGAATCCACTCTAATACATCTTCACAATGCCGGAATTGCGCATTTTGATGTTGCCTCAATCAATGAAGTTAGATTGATTAGTCGTCTCATTCCTGACGCCAACCTCTATTTCATGCACCCAGTCAAGAGAAGGGAATCAATTTATGAGGCTTATTTCAAGTTTGGAGTGAGAAATTTCTCTCTAGATTCTTTCGATGAGCTAGAAAAAATTCTAGAAGTAACAAATAACGCGAAAGATTTGGCACTTCATATTCGTCTTTCAATTCCCAATTCTCACGCTGCCATGGATCTTTCTGGCAAGTTCGGAATTCTGCCTAGTGAAGCAATTGGATTGATTAGAAAAACCAGAACTATTGCCAAAACTTTAGGGATTTGTTTTCATGTCGGATCTCAATGCATGGAGCCTTCTGAATATCGAAATGCTGTTACCATCACAAAAGAAGTGATTAATAGTGCAAAAGTAAAATTAGATGTGCTGGATATTGGTGGCGGATTTCCATCTTCTTATCCTGGGATGACTCCTCCCTCACTCAAAAGCTACATTGATGAAATAAATGATTCTGTCAAATCCCTCGGATTAGATTCTGGTTGTGAACTTTGGTGCGAGCCTGGACGTGCATTGGTTGCGGAATCTGGATCTTTGGTTGTTCGAGTTGAGGCTCGCAAAAATCAAATGCTCTACATCAATGATGGAACTTATGGTGGTTTGTTTGATGCTGGACATCCTGGATTTATTTATCCGACCAAGGCAATGAGATTTAGTGATCAAAAAGATCTTTCGACAAAACTAATTCCATTCGGATTTTATGGACCAACTTGCGATAGTTTGGACACCATGAAAGGTCCTTTTTATCTTCCAGACAATATTCGTGAAGGTGATTACATCGAAATTGGTGGTCTTGGGGCATATTGCCGAAGCATTAGAACTGGATTTAATGGTTTTGATGATATTTTAGAAATAGAATCAAATGACCAACCCTTGATTTCAATGTATCAAGATGATGAAGAGCAAGAATTGCCAAAGACAATTCCTGTGGTTATTAAATAATAAAATCTATTTATTGACCAAGGATTTTATTAATCTTGTCAAACTCTCTTTCACTTCAAAAGACTTGATTTGACCAAAATAGCACGTCAAAGTTTCTAACTCCTTTTTTCTTTCCGCATCTAATTTGAGCAATTCTTCTTCTGATCTAAAATCAATATTGTGATAATCCGGATCACGAACACATCCTTCATAAAAAGAGCTAATCGGTTTTTCTAAAAGCTGAGAAAATTCATAAAGCCGACTAGCACTAATTCTACTAGCTCCAGATTCATATTTTTGAATCTGCTGAAATGCAACACCAACTAACTCTCCAAGAATTTCCTGGCTCAATCCGGCTGTTTTCCGAGTTTCTCGTAATTTTTTTCCCAAATGAATGTCAATTGGATTGATTAGGTTTTTCATGATGTTTTAAATTAATTTTTTATCATCCACTAATCTTTCGCCCACCAGCTGTCCAAAGAAAGTGAATATGATGGAGATCTTTTAGGCAATACAAATTTATTCTGATACAAGATTCGATAAACCCCGCTGTGCCACTGCGGAATAACATAAAAACTATTCAATAAAACCCTATCCAAACATTGAGTAAAAATTTTCAACTCATTTTTATTTTTGCTGGTAGATATTTTTTCCACCAAATAATCCACCGCCTTGTTGTTAACTCCCGCCAAATTATTGCCGCCAATAATATCTTTCTGGCTAGAGTGCCAATAGCTGAATTGTTCGTCACCTGGAGCCATTCCGGATCCAAAAACATTCACAATAATGTCGTAATCATGATCCTTGAGGCGATTTAGATATTGATTCTCATCAACCAATCTGATGCTCGCTTTTATTCCTAAAATTTTGAGATTTTTTATCATTGGAGCAATAACCATTTGAAAGGATTTGCTATTGATAAGAAATTCAAACTCAATGGGTTTGTTGGTTTTTGGGTCAATTAGTTTCTTATTTTTGACAAAATATCCTGCCGATTCCAACAAATCACGAGCCTCAATCAAGGCCTGACGAGAAAAACCGCTTCCGTCACTTTCTGGCAATTTAAATTCAGAATTAAAAACTGATTCTGGAATTTGCTCTTTAAATCTATTTAAAATTTTTAACTCTTCCAAACTTGGTAAACCAAAACTTCCAAATTCAGAATTGCCAAAAAAACTGCTATTTCGTGTGTATGAGCCATAAAATATTTTTTTCCTAACCCATTCGAAATCGAAAGAAAGTGCGATTGCTTTTCTCAAAGCCAAATTATGGAATTTATTTTTTCGGACATTAAACACGAAAGATTGCATTGGAGCAGGAAGATTATGATCAATTTCTTTTTTGATAATTTGACCATTTTTTACCTTGTCAATATTGTAGGCATTTGCCCAATTTCTGGCGATATTTTCTTGTCTAAAATCATATTCTCCAGCTTTGAAAGCCTCAACCAAAACATTATTGTCGCGATAATATTCGTAAGTTATTTGATCAAAATTGTGACGTCCGCGATTGACCGGCAAATCCTTCGCCCAATAATTTTTGACTCGCTCAAAAGTAACTGATTTTCCAGCGTCAAAATCCATAACTTTGTAAGCTCCACTTCCCAAAGGTGCTTCAAAAGTGGTTTTATCAAATTCTTTGTCAGCATAATATTCTTGAGAAAATATTGGAAGGCTGGCAATTGAAAGCGGAAGTTCGCGATTTTCACCATTTTTGAAAATAAATTCTACTTCATGATCGTTGATCTTTTTAGCCTCCAAAACATCTCGATAAACCATCGCAAATGATGGGTGACCTTTTTCTTTGAGAACATTGAAGGAAAAAACCACGTCATCTGCGGTTATTTTTGAA
>JBLHSZ010000020.1:0-12277 GCA_047627095.1 Rickettsiales bacterium | reverse complement strand
GGTTTAGTTGTTCTTGGATTTTCAGTTCTTGCTTCCCACGCTCTTTATCACCCCAAAAATATTGTTAAGAGAGGTTTTGAAGTTGAGATAAAAACTGCTGAGCAAATAGCTAAAGAAAAGAATGCTCCTAAGGTCATAATTGACATCGCGCAAATGATTGCCAATGCTGATCTTAAAGCAGGAGCCAAAGTTTTCAAAAAATGCGCTTCTTGTCATACGACAAATAAAAATGGTGCCAACAAAGTTGGTCCAAATCTTTATGATATCTTTGGAAAAAGAAAAGCATCTATTTCTGGATTTTCTTATTCTGACGCTTTGAAAGCAAAAGGCGGTTTTTGGACAATCGAAGATTTGAATCAATGGTTATTAAAACCAAAGAATTTCGTCCCTAAAACGAAAATGGCCTTTGCCGGATTGAAAAAAGATAAAGATCGTGCCAATGTTATTGCCTATTTGAAACAACAAGAAAAATAAAATGTTAGATTTATTAGGACTGCTCGCCGCTGGAGCATTTGGAGCAATTTTTGGATCTTATTGTACCTTATTTGCCTATCGATTACCGATCGGTGAATCTTGCTTTGGCAGATATTTCGGACCTAAATCGCGCTGCCCTTCTTGTGATACCATAATCAGAACTAGAGAATTGATTCCAATCTTCAACTGGCTTTTCACACTAGGAAGGTGCACAACTTGCAAAACTAAAATTCCAAAAACCTATTTATTTATCGAAATTGCTACAACAGCATTGTTCATGATCTGCTATCTGCAATTCTCATTTAGTGAGCAATTCATTCTTTTCGCAGCAATTTGTGCTTCTTGTGTAGTTATTGTTGCGACGGATTATAGCAGCAAAACATTTCCAAATCAGGCATTAAACGTGATTTTGATGGCAGGATTAATAAATCGGGTTTTGATTGATGGTGGAATCATCGATATCGTGTTTTCCGTTGCTATTGGCGTGGTTTTTGCTTCAATTTTTTATCAATTATTTCATAAAAAATTCAGCACTTTCCTAACCAGCGAAAATCAATCTCTTGGCTATGCAAAATTTATTGTGATTGTTGCAGCTTGTTTGAGCCCGATTATGTTTTTGCTCTATTTCCTTTCGGTTTGTTCGATAATTATTTTATTAATAATTTCTGCAAAATCCCTAAAGAAAACCAATAATGGTCTTGGGTTCTCTTTGGTCGTCCCTTTCTTATTGCTAATTCTTGGCCTTTATTAAAACAATTTAATCTTAATTTAAAAAATACACATGTTCACTGATTACAAAGTAAAAAATATCGATTTAGCCGAAGACGGCAGAAAACAAATCAATTTGGCCGAAAATGAAATGCCAGGATTGATGTCTCTTAGAGCAGAGTTTGGCGAATCAAAACCATTAAAAGACGCTAAAATTCTCGGTTGCCTACATATGACAATTGAAACTGCAGTTTTGATTGAAACCTTAGTTCATTTGGGCGCTGAAGTTAGATGGAGCTCTTGCAATATTTTTTCAACAAATGATGCAGCAGCAGCAGCAATTGCTAAAGCTGGAATTCCTGTTTTTGCTTGGAAAGGCGAAACTGAGGAAGAATATGTTTGGTGTGTTCGTCAAACTATCGAAGGAAATAAAGATTGGGTTGCCAATATGATTCTAGATGACGGTGGAGATTTGACTTTGATGATGCATGAAGAATTCCCAGAATTGCTTAAAAATATCAAAGGCGTTTCAGAAGAAACTACCACAGGAGTTTTGCGTTTGAAACAAATGGCAGAAGCTGGAAAATTGAAAATCCCTGCAATCAACGTCAATGATTCAGTGACTAAATCAAAATTTGACAATCTTTACGGCTGTAAAGAAAGTGTCATTGACGGCGTTAAACGTGCAACTGACGTCATGATTGCCGGAAAAACTGTTGTGATTGCTGGATATGGAAATGTTGGAAAAGGCTGTGCTGAAGCTTTTAAAGTTCAGGGTGCAAAAGTGATTGTCACTGAAATAGATCCAATCTGTGCTTTGCAAGCTGCTATGTCAGGATTCATGGTTTTACCTATGGAAGAAGTAGCCAGTATCGGTGATATTTTTGTCACCACAACTGGAAACAAAGATGTGATCAATATTGACCATATGAGAGCAATGAAAAACCATGCTATCGTTGGAAATATCGGTCACTTTGATAATGAAATCCAAGTTGAAGCTTTGAGCAACATGAAATGGGTCAATATCAAGCCACAAGTCGATACAATCGAATTTCCTGATGGAAAACAAATAATCTTGCTTGCAGAAGGAAGATTGCTTAATTTGGGTTGCGCAACAGGACATAGTGCTTTTGTCATGTCAGCTAGTTTCACCAATCAGGTGATGGCTCAAATTGAATTATGGCAAAATAACGATAAATATTCTAACGAAGTTTATCTTTTGCCAAAATCACTAGATGAAAAAGTTGCAACTTTGCATTTGGAAAAATTGGGAGTTAAGCTTTCAAAGCTAAATAAAGAACAGGCCGACTACATTGGAGTTTCCACTGAAGGTCCTTTCAAAACAGATGATTATAGATATTAATTATAAGGATATTGTTCAAAATAAGTTGGTGCACTAATTAACACATTACTTCCCGCTTTGACATCCTTGTAAAGATCAGTTAATTCGATGACATAATTTTATTATTATCTTATTTCCAACTTTTTCATCCCCGCCTTCTCGAGGATGACAAAGACGGAAGTAATACATCTTTCATTTTGAACAATAGCCAATTATAAGTGATTATTTACTCATAATTCATCACTTATAACTCATAAATAAAATACTTATGGAAAAATTTCTAATTACAAAAGAAGGTCACAAAAAATTACAAGATGAAATTTATCATCTTAAAAATGTGGCTAGACCAAATATTATTGTAGCAGTTGCGATTGCTCGTGAACATGGGGATTTGAAAGAAAACGCCGAATATCACAGTTCACGCGAAAAGCAAAGCATGATTGAAGCAAATATTGTCAATTTTGAAGACAAGCTTGCTCGTTCTCAAATAGTAGATAATTCTACACACTCAGGTGACGTGGTCAGATTTGGTGCGACAGTAAAATTAGAAAATGGTGACAACGGAAAAGAAGTTATCTACACAATTGTCAGTGAATATGAAGCTGATATTGATGCTGGTTTGATTTCAAATACTTCTCCTGTAGCCAATGCTTTGATGGGGAAAAAAGTGGGTGATGAGCTTGAAATCAGAACTCCTGGTGGAGTTGTGGATTATGAAGTTTTAGAGATTGAATATAAATAATAAACTAGCGATAAAACCAAAGGATGACGCAATCTAATAAACTAAACACAGCTAAAGAAAATCTATCCCTCGCTTTTGTCGGATTGGAAAAAGAGATTTTTAATAAAATTAGCAAGATTGCCAAAATGGACCATCCTGCAGCAAATGAGCTGATGGGAATAGAAGCAGAAAACAACAAGCTTCGGATCAAAAATGAGAAATTAGAAAAGTCCGAATCCCAGAAAAAAGAAATTATTAGTCAAATCCAAATTGATTTATCTCAAATCAAAAAAATAATTGATCAATAATGCCAACTCTAAATCTATCCATAGGTAAATCAAAATACACCATCAATTGTGATATTGGTGAAGAGCAAAAGATCGAAGATTTCGCTAAAAAACTCAATGAAAGAGTCAACAACCTATCTTTAGCACTCAGAGGAGCTGATGAAAAAACTATTTTGATGCTTTGCGCATTAAATTGTGAAGCAGATTTGGATAATGTAGTAAATAGTCAAGGAATTTTTAAAGAAAATAATCCTGACCTTGATCCAGAAGAAGTCAACGAAGAGAAAATAGGTGAAGAAGAGATCAATAATATGATTGAAGAGCGCTTAGCAAAACATATCGAAAACACTACTGAATATATCTCACAACTAACCAACCGTATCAAAAATTTTTAGATTTTTACACGTCTCACGATCAATTTTTGGGATCAATTCATATCTCCAGAAAAAATTGATTCTTGCCCAAAAAACATCCAATGAGGGTTGAACTAACGATATTAATAATAATTTAATCTTTATTTAGTTAGATTAAATATTGTTGCTTAAATACTGTTTAAGAAAAAAATAATTTAACTTATTTTAAAAAAACTAAATATTAACATTTATATTTATCCACCTTGCCATCCCTGTAAATATCATCTAATTCGATGGCAGAATTTATATACTATCATCATTATTTCTCACTTCTTCATCCTTGCAAAGGTCAGTTAATTAGGTGGCATGATTTTATTTATTACCATCCTTAAGTTTTCACTTTAACATCATCTCTAAGGCTTTGATCCATGAGCTAGTCAACATAAATTAAAATCATTAGTTTTATGTCTCCAACTGATGGATCCCATCCTTAGTGATGATGTAAAAGTTGGAAAATAGATATATCAACAAATGAAATTATTCCATCTAAATAACTGCAAATTCTACTTTTGTTAACAAAAACTTATAGTGATTGGTTTTAAGGAGTGGGGGGGGGGTGAGATTATTACTTGTGGCTATGAAATTTAGATAAAGATTCTAAATTTCTTTCAAATCCGCCAATTTTATTCCCAGTGTCTTAGATATCCCTTTGGCTTTGTTGATTGTTTCTTCCCATTCTTTAATTGGATCTGAATCAAAAGTTATCGCTCCTCCAACTTGAAATTCGAATTTGTTTTCTTTGATGATTAAAGTTCTAATTACGACTGACAATTCACATTCCTCATTTCCCAAAAATCCAATTGCCCCACTATAAATTCCACGATTTTGTTTTTCCAAATCTTCACAAATTTCCATCGCTTTTATTTTTGGTGCTCCCGTCATTGATCCTGCTGGGAAACAAGATTTGATCATTTCCAATGATCCTGAATCTGGTTTTTTGATGCCAATAATATCGGAAGATAGGTGATGTAGAGTTTTGTAGCTAGATATTTTAAAGATATTCTCAACTTTTACCGAATTTGGTAAGCAATTTCGAGATAGGTCATTTCTGACCAGATCAACAATCATTAAATTTTCTGCCTGTTCTTTTGGGCTATTTTTTAGGGTTTGAATTGATTCTTCATCCATAGTTTTATCAACAAATCTTTTTGCAGTTCCTTTTATTGGACTAGATTTTACTTTGCCACTTTCATCAATTTTTAAGAATAACTCAGGGCTAGAAGAAATGATGAAATTATCATCTAATTTTAGGAATGCGCTGTAATTGGCTGGGCTTTCTTGATTTAGACTTCGAAAAATTTCGAATGGATTTTCCGGTTCTTTTTCAAAGTCACCAAAGAATTTACGGGTTAAATTAGCTTGGTAAATATCACCTTCAACGATGTTTTTCTGGATTGATTTTACCTTGTTTAAGTAATCCTTTTTACTGAAATTAGATTTTAAGTTTTTGATATTTGGTGAGTATTTATCAAATTGGCGAGAATGTTCAAAAAGTTCTGGATCTGGCATATCGCCAAATATGATTATTTCCTTTTTATCATGATCAAACTCCAAAACTACATCAAATTTCATCATCCACAAATTAGGTAAATGAATAAATGATTTTTGGGAAGTTTTAAGATCTTCCAGGCAGTTTTTTAGCTCATATCCCAAATAGCCAAAATATTTTTCATTGGAGTTTTTTAAGGCTTTTTCAAGTTCACAAAAATCATCACTAATAATCTCTTTTGAAGGATGAAGAGCAATGTATGATTTAGAGTTGGGGATTTGAGAGGGCAACCCAGAATAAAGAAAAATCCAATTGTGGTCGTAGGATGAATTTGAAATTTTATTGGCAAAATCTATTGGGCATGACCAGATAATATGTGTCTTATTCGGCATCTATTTGAAGTAAATTATTAAAAGTTATACTATGTTTTTTATTGCTTAATTTATTCTTATTGATCTCATCAACTGACAAAACACCAATTGCTACATTGGTTAAAAACACTTCATCAGCTTCCATCAATTGATCGGTTTTTGCTTTTGAAAACTCTATTCTTAAAGGTGAAATATCAATTATTTTACTTCTAATAGTTCCTGCTAAACATCCACATTCTAGGTCGGGAGTGAACAATACATCATCTTTTATCCAAAAAATATTGGCGCTAGAAGTTTCGCAAATTTGGCCCTGATCATTTAGAATTATTCCATCAAAATAGCCTTTTTCTTGTGCTTCTATTTTTATCAAAGTTGAGTTTAGACCATTCATTAGTTTGAAATTCACAGGCAGAGACCCTAGAGATGGCTTTTGATAGGAGCTGATCATCAATTTTATTGGTGATTTTGGCTTAGTTGGCTTCTTTAAGGTTTCGATTATTAAAGTTGGTTTGATATTTTGTTTAGGAAGATAGCCCAGACTTCCAACTCCACGGCTTATTGCTACTCTTAAAATTCCATTTTTAACTTTATTCTTTAAGATCAGTCTTAGGCAAGATGTTAAAAGTTTTGATTCATCAAAATTGATTTTAATTGCTTCAATCCCAGCTGATAGCCTTGCAAAATGAGCGCTCCAATTGTATATTGAGCCGTTTTTAATCAGGCAGGTCTCAAAAACTCCATCACCAAAACGAAAACCTCGATCTTGCACAGAGACCTTTGCAGAAATGCTTTTGACTAGTCTGTGATTGATGATTGTATAATTCATAAATTAATTGTGTAAACGTAATGCGTTTATTAAGTTTGTAAATTTTCTTACAAAGAAAATTAGTAGTTATCTGGATTGCAGCATAACAAGCCTTCGCAATGAAGGGTTGTTTAGTTTGTTACCAAGGCAAGAAGCTCCCGTCATTGCGAGCGAAGCGCGGTAATCCAGACTAATAATTTTTAAATTAGCAAAGATAATTACTCATAATCCCTAACCCTTATTTTTTAAATGCTCAAATTCTCTAAATTTTTCTTTAAATGGCTAATGGTTTCTTCCATTTGGGTGGGATTTATTTTCGCAGGAATTTTATTTTATTATTTGCATGATTTGCCAACTTTGGATGAAATTCAAGCAGCAAATGACAAGCAAGTCACTGAAATTCTTTATTCTAGTCGCAATAAAATTACCACTTTGGGTGATCTTTATGCAAATCAGGTTGTTTTTAGCCAAATACCGGCACATTTGATCGATGCGGTTGTGGCAACAGAGGATCGTAAATTTTTTCGCCATTCAGGATATGATTTGAGTGGAATTGCGCGGGCGTTTATCGTTAATTTTAAAGCAGGAAGAGTAGTGCAGGGTGGAAGCACGATCACTCAGCAATTGGCGAAAAGGATGTTTTTGAAATCAGAAAAAACTATAAAGCGAAAAATTCAAGAAGTTTTTTTGGCTTTGAGATTGGAAAGAACTTTCAGCAAAGAGCAGATTTTATCACTTTATTTGAATCGAGCTTATTTTGGTTCGGGAAATTATGGAATTGCTAATGCTTCACGTTATTATTTTAATAAAAAGGTTGAAGAGTTAAATCTTAATGAGTCGGCAATGTTAGCTGGAGTTTTGAAAGCTCCTTCAAAACTATCTCCAAAAAATAACTACAAATTAGCTCAAAAACGCACCAATCAGGTTATTGAAAACATGGCAAATGCCGGATTTTTAGGTGGTGACGCTGGAGAATTTAAATCAGCAATTTCCTATCAAAGTGACAGATTGCAGCGTTTTTATTTCACCGATTATGTGGCAGGAAGATTCAATGATTATTTGTCTATTGAAAAGCAGTTAAATAATGGGAGATTCTCAATTGTCACTACTTTGGATGAAAATTTACAGGAAATTGTTGAAGATCAGGCTGATCGATTGGCCAGAAGATTCCCAACGAGATTGGGTAAAAGTCAAATTGCAGTTATATTGATGGATAAAAAGGGTGCAATCAGAGCGATGGTTGGTGGTCGTGATTATCAAAAAAGTCAATTTAATCGCGCGATTTATTCTAAAAGGCAAGCAGGATCAGCTTTTAAAATTTTTGTTTATTTGACAGCTTTGCAGAGTGGTTTTGAGCCAGATGATTTGGTAGAAGATAAGGAATTTACCTTGGGGGAGTGGTCGCCAAAAAATTACAATGAAAAATACTATGGTGAAGTGACTCTGAGGGAGTCTTTTGCCAAATCACTCAATTCAGTTGCAGTACAATTGACTGGAACTTTAAATCGGGATGATATTTTGAATAACGCCCTAAAAATGGGTATAACTTCAAAAATTGACAATCAAGATGCGACTTTTTCGCTCGGAACTGCGCAGGTGAGCCTATTTGAAATGGTTAATAGTTATGCTTCTTTGGCAAGTGGCGGTGAGGCTGTGTTGCCTTATTTTGTTGAGAAGATTTATGGTGATGAAGATGAGCTTTTATATGAAAAGAAATTTGGTCAACCATTTAAAATTATCGAAAAAGAAGATGTCGATAAAATGAAAGAAATGCTGCGCGAAGTGGTTGAAAATGGAACGGGAAAAATGGCTAATATTGGGGATGAAATCCATGGAAAAACCGGCACTAGTCAAGATTATCGAGATGCTTGGTTTGTTGGATTTGACGATGACTATGTTTTGGGGGTTTGGATTGGAAATGACGACAATTCTGCTACAAATAGAGTTGTGGGCGGAAGCTTGCCTGCGATTTTGTTTGGAGAGGTGATGAAGCGGATTAATTGATTTTATCTATTCGTTAGTTTTGATATTTCTTTGCCTGAAAACTGTTCAAAAAAAGGTAGTTATGTCAATAGATTTATCAGACAACTAAGGGTCTTTTGGTTAAAATTTATGATTTTAAATTGTGATTTTCTAAAAGTCACAATTGAAAATACCTAAACAAATAATTGTTAAAGAATTTATTGTTTTTTTAACTTGTTTTATGTAGCTTTCAGGCCTCTGAATTCGCTATTAAAACCAAGAAATGAATATATTTTTAAATTTAAAAAATCACCTCATCCACATTGTTGAAGAACTTGCCGCAGAATCATCTGTTCAAATCTCTCAAAAACAACTTGATACCTTCACAGTTGAACCGACCAAAGATAAAAAACATGGTGATTTAGCAACTAACGCGGCGATGGTTTTGTGCAAATCATTCTCACAAAGACCTGCGGATCTGGCTGCTAAAATTGTTGAAAAATTGCAAAAAAATGCAGATATTCAAGCAGTCCAAGTTGCTGGGGCAGGGTTCATTAACATCACTTTACACAATAAAATCTGGCTCAACTTCTTAAGTGAAATTTTACAAAAACCAGAATATGAACTTCCAAAATTCGATGATGGCAAAGAGTTGATAAACCTTGAATATGCTTCACCAAATCCAACTGGACCGATGCATATTGGTCATTCTCGTGGTGCGATTTATGGTGATGTTTTGGCAAATTTATTGGAAAAAACTGGTCACAGAATCACTCGCGAATATTACATTAATGACGCTGGAGGTCAAATTACCACTCTTGTTAAATCCGCTTATTTTCGATATTTGCAAGCTTTGGGGCAAGATATAAAAATCCCTGAGGGTCTTTATCCTGGAGAATATTTAGTGCCGGTTGGAGAGATTATAAAAGAAAAATTTGATGATTCTTTGGTTAATAAAAATGAGGAAGAATATGTTCCGCTCATTCGTGATTTAGTGGTTGATGAAATGCTAAAAATGATTGTTGGGGATTTAGCAGAACTTGGAATCAAACATGACACACTTTTTTCAGAGAAAAAGAATCTTCATGAAACTGGAAAAATTGAATCAGCAATTGAAATTTTACGTGCCAAAGGATTGGTTTATGAAGGCAGGATTGATGCTCCAAAAGATTCTAAGCGTGCTTCTGAAATCCCAGAAGAAACTGAAGACCAAACCTTGTTCCGTAGTTCAGATTTTGGTGATGACTCAGATCGGGTGATTAGAAAATCTGATGGCTCTCCAACCTATCTGGCTGGAGATATTGCCTATTTGCAAAGCAAGTATGAGCGCGGTGCAACAAAGATGATTCTTCCTCTTGGATATGATCATGCTGGATATGTTAAAAGATTGTCGGCAGCTTGCGAATCAATCACCGACGGCAAAGCAAAAGTGAAAGTTATTTTATGTCAGATGGTCAAATTCATCAAAAATGGTGAACAGCTTAAAATGTCCAAGCGTTCTGGGAATTTTATTTCCTTAAAAGATGTTTTGGATGAGGTTGGGGCGGATGTTTTGCGTTTCACTATGTTGACTAGGAAAAATGATGCGCCTTTTGATTTTGATTTGGCAAAAGCTGTGGAACAATCTAAGGATAACCCGATTTTTTATGTTGAATATGCCTATGCTCGCTGCTGTTCTGTGCTTCGTAACTTGAAAGAGAAAATGCCGGATTTGGATCTTTCTAAAATCGATGATAATGTTTTGGATAATCTAAGTGATGAAGCGGAGATTGAATTGATTAAGAAATTGGCGAACTATCCAAGAATTATTGAAATGGCAGTTACTCATTATGAGCCTCATCGCATCGCTTTTTATTTGCAAGAATTAGCGGGGGTTTTTCACAGCTTGTGGAACAAAGGATCTGAAAATTCAGATCTCAAATTCATTATTCCCGAAAAACCTGAGGTGACTGCTGCGAGAGCATATTTATTGATGTCTTGCATGAAAATAATTTTTTCGGCTTTGTCAATTTTCAATATCAAACCACCGGAGGAAATGCGCTAATGAAATTGGGAGAAGATTTCGGATATCTGAAAGATGAAGAACAAAATCGCTTAGGAACTATTGCTAAAAAGGCTTTGTTGCTTGGTGCGGTTGTGTTTTCAATTGTCTGTTTCATTTATATCACAATCAATGCTTATTATTTCGTTTATCATGATGAAGAAAATGGCATTAGATTGATAAAATCTTCCGAAGAGCCAATAAAAATCATTGCAAAGAATGATGGCAAGAACATCAAAAATATCGATAAAACAATTTATGACAGCATTGTGGGCAACTCAAAGCTAGTTCGTGATGATTTGGATAATGTTAAAATTGTCAGAAAAGCCAAAACTCCAAAAGCAAATAAAGATTTAAAAGCGGTCAGGATTAATGAAATACCGCCGGCGAATAAATCAAAAACAAGCAGCGCAAAAAACAAGACGATAATGATTTATGAAACCGGTGATGCCAAAACAAAGATCAATGAATCTTTGGTGTCTGGAGCTAAAAAATTACAAATAAAAAATAATATTTCTAATCAAAAACTATTAAAAGGACTGTCTCGGGTTCAGTTGGTGGCTTTGACATCAAGAGAATCGGCAATTAGATATTGGTCAAAATTGAACAAAAATCATCCTGTTTTATTTACAAAACTAAATCATTTTATCAGCGAAGTTAGTTTGGGTTCAAAAGGAACTTTCTATCGTCTTCAGATTGGCAATTTTAGAAACCAGGTTGATGCGGAAGAATTTTGTCGCAAATTCATCCTTCAGGCAAAAAAGACGAAGTCTGATTGCATTATTGTTGAATAAAAACAGGTTTTTTTGCAATGAGTGAGTAATTAATTAGCCACTAATTTTTAAAAAAAGCCGTTTTTTTGTCAAAGCGAATTTTTTAATTTTTATCTTTTTTACAAAATAAATGAGTATCAAAATCGGAAATATCCAACTTGAAAATAACGTTCTTTTGGCGCCAATGTCAGGCGTTACTGATTTGCCATTTCGTCGTTTGGTGAAATCTTTTGGTGCTAGTTTGGTGATATCTGAAATGATCGCCTCACGTGCTATGATCATTCAAACCAAAGATTCCTTGAAGAAATGTCAGAAAGATGATTCACATTTTCCAATGTCGGTTCAATTGGCTGGTTGTGATCCTGAGGTGATGGCGGAAGCTGCAAAAATCAATGTAGATCTTGGTGCTGACATTATTGACATCAATTTTGGATGTCCGGTCAAAAAAGTGGTTAATGGCTTTGCAGGATCAGCTTTGATGAAAGATGAAGATCTTGCCACAAGAATAATGGAATCAGTGGTTAAGGCGGTAAAAATTCCCGTGACCATGAAAATGCGGCTTGGTTGGAATACTGAAAATCTCAATTCGCCAACTTTAGCAAAAAAGGCTGAAGATGTTGGAATTCAAATGCTGACTGTTCATGGGCGCACCAGATGTCAAATGTACAACGGTTCTGCCAATTGGGAATTGATCGGAAAGGTCAAAGATGCTGTAAAAATACCAGTTATCGCTAATGGCGACATAAAAAACTCTGATGATGCCAGAGAAGCTTTGAGACAATCTGAGGCAGATGGAATCATGATTGGACGTGCCTGCTATGGAAAACCATGGCTGGTCAATCAAATCACTCACCAACTCGCAGGTCAGGATGTTGAAATTCCTAACCTCAT